>JBAQGP010000809.1:0-5601 GCA_049287845.1 Solirubrobacteraceae bacterium
CGATCGCGACGGCCGTCCCGCACACCATCTGCTGAACCCGTGCACCGGTGCGCCGGTGTTCAGCGGCGTCGTCCAGGCCAGCGCTCTGGCGCCGACCGCGGCGCAGGCCGAGGTTCTCGCCAAGGCCGCGGTCCTCGGCGGACCGGTCCGCGCCGCGCGGTGGCTGTGCCACGGCGGCGTGATCGTCGCGGACGACGGCAGCTACGAGCGGGTGGAGCCGGCCGGGGCACCCGCGGGGGCACTTCGGGTGACATCGAGCAGGCCGGCACCGGGACCAGAGGCATTGCCGCGCGTGTTCAGCCAGCCGGCGATGTCATCGAGCACCGCCTCACGCTCGGGCTCGTTGAGGATCTCGTGGAACAGGCCGTCGTAGGCCTTCACTGTCTTGTCCGCGGAGCCGATCCGCTCCCCCAGCATCACGCTGCCTCCCGGGGGGCACAGTCCGTCGGCGGTGCCGTAGAGGATCAGCGTCGGCACGGTGATGGCGCCGGCCGTCGATGGGAATCGCCGTACAGCGTCGGCGATCTGTGCCGCGGTGCGCGCCGGCACCTTGCCATGGTGCACGAGCGGATCTGAGCGGTATGCCTGCACCACCGCGGCGTCGCGGCTGATCTGCGCGGGGTCGATGGCGATCAGCGGCGCCCGCGGCGCGATCACCGAAAGCGTCCGTCCCACGAGCTCCAGTGGCTTGGGGACAGCATCGAGCTGGGCCAGCGCCGCCGACAGGATCAGGCCCGCCAGCCGCTCCTGGTGAGCCAGCGCGTAGCGCAACCCGATGAGGCCGCCCATGCTGTGGCCGAGCATGAACACCGGTACGCCGGGCTGGGCTGCTCCCGCCCGGTCGACGAGCGCGTCGATGTCGGCGACGACGTTGTCCATGTCCTCGATGAAGGCGCGGGGGCCGTCGGAGCGGCCATGGCCGCGATGGTCGACCGTGTAGACGGCATAGCCCTCGCCAACGAGCCGCTGGACGACATGGTCATAGCGTCCGCTGTGCTCGCCGAGACCATGGACGAGCACGATCACGGCTCGGGCCGCGGCGTCGTCCGGCGTCCAGGACCGCCAGAAGATGTGGCGGTGAAGGACGCCGTCGAAGGAGCCGGAGGCCTCGGTCACGCCGGCTCCTCGGCCCACGGGACGACGACGGCGTCTTCGTGGGGGGAGTCGCGGGCCACGACGTACTCGGCGGGCTCGGAGTCAGAGACGTTCTCCACCACGTGGGTGATGCGCGGCGGCACGTAGAGCATGTCACCGGGCTCGACCTCGAGCTCCTCCTCCAGATGGTCGCCCCAGAGGATGCGCACGCCTCCACTCAGCATGTAGAGCGTGCTCTCGCAGTCCTCGTGGTAGTGCGGACGCGACCGCGCCCCGGCCGGCACCCGGAAGCGCCCCATGTAGATGTTGCGGGCGCCGGCGGTCACCTGCGAGATCTCGGCGCCGCCGACGATGCCACGCGGCGTCTCGTGATCGGGTCCGGGCTTGATCAACCTCATTGCGGCCGAGTGTAGGACTCCGTTCCGCGGTCTGCACGCGGTGCGACCTCGATCTGCAGCGGTCCCTGCGCCGCGGCCTCGTGGTCAACCTGGAGCGTGGTGTGGCTGATGCCGAAGCGCTCCGAGACGGCACGCTGCAGGAGGCGCCGAAGCTCGTGGCAGTCGTCGCCCGCGCGGACGACGACGTGCGCCGAGAGCGCCGGAAACCCCGACGTCACCTCCCACACATGCAGATCGTGGACCTCGACGACGCCGGGATGGCGGGCCAGTGCGCGGCCGACCTCGTCGGGCTCGATCCCGGCCGGCGCCGCCTCCATGAACACGCGCCCCGACTCCTTCAGCAGCCCGTAGGCGGCGTGCAGCAGGAGCCCGGCGATGAGCAGCGACGCGATCGGGTCGGCGCGATCAAAGCCGGTGGCGAGGATGATCGCCGCCGCCACCGCGGTCGCGATGAACCCGTAGAGGTCGGTGATGATGTGGCGGTAGGAGCCCTCGACGTTCAGGGTGCGGTGCGGGCCGGACCCGCGAGCCAGGATGCCCGCGGCAGCGAGGTTGACCACGACGCCCGCGAGGGCCACGATGAGCACCGGCGCGCCGGTGACATGCGGCGGGGTGACCAGTCGCCGCAGCGCCTCGGCCACGATCACCACCGACAGGATCAGCAGCGTCACGCCGTTGGCCTGGGCTGAAAGGATCTCGGCGCGGCCCAGCCCGTAGGTCATCGTGCCGCCGGGCGGTCGGGCGGCCAGCCGCGCCGCCACCAGCGCCAGTGCGAGCGCGGCGGCGTCGGTGAGCATGTGCGCCGCGTCGGAGAGGAGGGCCAGGGATGAGGCCAGCACGCCGGCGGTGACCTCGGCCAGCATGAAGGCGACGATCAGCGCCAGCGCGGCCTTGAGGGCTCCGCGCTCGGTCTCGCGCGATGGTCCGTGGTGGTGAGGATGGGAGTGGTCGTGCGCCACTGGCGGGTCAGTTCACGGATGGGTCGGGGGGCATGCGTGCCACCAGCGCGTAGCTGCCGCCTTTACGGGTCAGCACCGTGGACCACAGGTTCGCCGGAGTGCCGGTGAAGGCATCGTCGCGCCGGGCCGGCTCGAGGATCCAGTCGCCGCGCTCGACCTCGTCGTCGAGCTGCCCGGGGCCCCAGCCGGCGTGGCCGACGAAGGCCCGGCCGCGGCGAACGCTCACCGACGGGTCCTCCTGGGCACCGCTGGCCAGCACGCCGATGTCGTCGAAGGCGATGAGCGCGGCATCGTCGGGCTGGTTGAACTCGGCGAGCACGATCAGCGCCGACGGCTGGACCGGGCCACCCACGTAGAGCGCATCGTCGAGGTCGAGCAGCTGCTCGAGCTCGGACACCGCCTCGCCGACGGTGGTCTCAGACGGGCGGTTGAGCACGAGGCCCAGCGCTCCCTCGTCGGAGTGCTCGACGATCAGAACGACCGTTCGCCAGAAGTTGGGGTCCAACAGTCCAGGGCCCGCTATCAGCAGCTGACCTCGTGCCGAGTCCACCGCTCCGAGCCTAGACGATGCGTCTGAGGTCTCACAGGCCCGACGCGCGTCTCAGAGCCGCGGCGCGCCGGCTCCTCCACCCACACGGCGGCGGACACCGGGTCATCGAAACCGAGGCCCGGGTATCCGGCCTGCGCGACCCAGGGGAACCCCTCGTCGGGGCACCATCCTGGCGCCCGTTCACTCACAGGCCGTACGACCTTCCGATCACGTCGAGCATGATCTCGTCGGTCCCGGCCCCGATGCGGTTCAGCCGCATGTCCCGCCACACCCGCTCGATCCCGTACTCGACCATGTACCCCGCGCCGCCGTGGATCTGGATGCACTCGTCGGCCACCTCCACCGCGATGCGGGCGGCGTGGAGCTTGGCCATCGAGATCTCGCGCACCGGGTACTCGCCGTTCTGGAAGCGCCACGCGGTGGTGTAGACGAGCTGGCGGGCGCTCTCGATCTTGGTCGCCATCTCGGCGAACTTGTGGCGGATGACCTGGAAGCGGCCGATCTCCCGGCCAAACGCCTTGCGCTCCTTGGCGTACTGGAGCGTCCGGTCAAACACGTGCTGGGCGCCCGCCACGCAGCCCGCGGCGCCGATCAGCCGCTCGCCCTGGAGCTCCCACATGATGTGGTAAAAGCCCTTGCCCACCTGGCCCAGGATCGCCGTATCGGGAACGTGGACGTCCTGGAAGGCCAGCAGCGCCGTGTCGGAGGCGTGCATGCCGAGCTTGCGCAGGCGCTTCTCGCGAATGACGCCCTCGGCGTCCATGGGCACGAGGAACAGCGTGAAGCCGTCATACGCGGCGTCGGGATCGGTCTTGGTGACGAGCACGATCACGTCGGCCCGGTGGCCGTTGGTGATGTAGGTCTTGGAGCCGTTGATGACGTAGCCGTCGTCGGTGCCGTCGCGCTTGGCGGTTGTCTTGATCCCGGCAACGTCGGAGCCGGCGTCGGGCTCGGTGATCCCGAGGCAGAGGATCTTGCGGCCGGCGATCGCGGGGACGGCCCACTCCTGCTTCTGCTCCTCGGTACCGAAGGCCAGGATCGGTGGCATCGCCATGTCGGTGTGGACGGCGAGGCCCATGGCCAGGCCACCGGAGTGGGCGTGCACGATCTCCTCGGCCAACACCAGGCTGGTGTAGTAGTCGCCGCCCTGTCCGCCGTAGGCCTCGGGCTTGTCGAGGCCGAGGAAGCCCAGTGCGCCCATCCGCGTAAACACCCAGTCGGGGAACGTGGTCTCCTCCCACTCCTCGGCGTGGGGCTGGAGCTCCTTGATGACGAAGCGCCGGATCGAGTCGCGCAGCTGCTCGTGCTCGTCGGTGAAGATGAAGTGCTTGCGCTGGCTGGCGTGGTCGGGCTTGAGGACGTCGGCGGTGGCCATGCGGGCTGAACCTTTCAGATCGATGGGGCGGCGCGCGGGACGCTAGCCGGGCCGCGCGGGAAAGTAAACAGTAGAACTTCCTACTTTCTACTTGCGCCGACCATTACGCTTGCGCGATGGCCTACGAAAAGATCACCTTCTCGGCCGCGCCCACGGGCGTCGCCACGATCGCTCTCAACGAGCCCGACACGCGCAATGCGCTCTCCGACGACCTGCTGGCTGAGCTCATCCGGGCGCTCGAGGCCTGCCGCGATGACGATGCGGTGCGGTGCGTGGTGCTGACGTCCACCCATCACAGCGTGTTCTCCAGCGGCGGCAATCTGGGGGGGTTCGCCGCCGACGTCCCGCTGGTGCACAAGCACTTTGCCACCGCGCTCTTCCCCGAGGCCTTCCAGCTCCTCGGGGAGCTCGGAAAGCCGTCGATCTGCGCGGCCAACGGTCACGTGCTCGCCGGGGCGCTCGGCCTGGCGCTCGCCTGCGACCTGGTCATCGCGTCAGAGGCGGCGCGCTTCGGCACGCCGGAGATCAACATCGGGCTGTTCCCGTTCATGATCATGGCGCTCATCTACCGCAACGTGGGCCGCAAGAAGACCGCCGAGCTGATGCTGATGGGCGAGCAGATGTCAGCGGTCGAGGCGGAGCGGATCGGAATCGTCAACCGGGTCGTCCCGCCCGACCAATTCGAGGCCACCGTGACCGAGTGGGCGGAGAGGTTGGCCCGCAAGTCGCCGGTGCTGATGAAGCTGGGCAAGGACGCGATGTTCCGCCAGCAGGACATGGACTACGCCGACGCCATCGACTTCCTGCGCTCCCAGCTGACGATCGCGTTCTCCACCGATGACATCCAGGAGGGCGTGCGCGCGTTCTTCGAGAAGCGCGAGCCGGAGTGGCGGGGCCGCTGAGCACCGGATCGAGCCCGGCGGCTGGCCCTGGCTCGAGCTGCTTCACCGGCTGTCTCAGTGCTTCACACGTTGGATCCGCAAGCGGAGTGTCACCGTGCGCGACCTCCGGCCGCCGGGGCCGACAGCGCTGATCGACACCGCGTAGTGGCCGGGGGGCAGGCCCCGGAGCCGGAGATGCCGGCGGTTACCCCCGCGCCGGCCGCGGAATGCGGTCCGGCGCACGCGCCGGGTCACCGTGCAACGGGCGCCATGCCCGCGCCCGGCGCGGCAGCGACGGTTCACCTTGTGGCCGGAGAGCAGCCTGGCGATCGAGACACGGACC
>JBAQGP010000810.1:0-6848 GCA_049287845.1 Solirubrobacteraceae bacterium
GGGCGGACCCCGGCGCGATCGCGGTCACGGTGCCGTGGCCGCGCTGCGCTCTCGCAGCCACGCCACGGTGCCCGCGAGCCCGTCGCGCAGGTCGATGCGGGCCTCCCAGCCCAGGCGCTCGCGCGCCTTCTCCACACTTGGCCACCGGCGCTGCACGTCGACCGCGAAGCTCGGCAGGTGCTGCAAGGACAGCTGCGCCGGATCCTCGCCGCACGACTCCCAGATCAGCGCGGCGATCTCGGCGACCGTGTGCTCCTCGGAGGCGGAGATGTTGAAGTCCTCGTTCTCGCCGGCGGGAGAGGCCATCGCGGTGACGATCCCGTCGGCGATGTCGTCAACGTGGGTGAGAGTGCGCGTCTGCTCGCCGGACCCGAAGATCTGCAGCGGCCGCTGGCCGGCGAGCACCTTGGCGATGAGGTCGGGAACGGCGTGGGCGATGCCCGGCTCGTCGCGGTCGGGCAACTCGCCGGGGCCGTAGGCGTTGAACGGCCGGCAGATCGTGAAGCGCAGGCCGTGCTGGTCGTGGGCCGCGCGCGCGTAGACCTCGCCCGAGAGCTTCGAGAACCCGTAGGCCGAGCGCGGAGGCGCGCACGTATCCAGGTGGGTCTCGGCGGTGGGGAACTCGGTGGCGCGCTCGAACACCATCGAGGAGGAGACGTACACCAGCCGCGTCACATCCTGCTCGACGGCGGCGTGGACGATGGCGCCGGTCAGGGCGTTGTTGACCTCGGTGAGCGTGAAGGGCAGCTTGTGGAAGTTGGCGATCCCGCCGACGATCGCCGCCAGGTGGATGACATGGGAGCACCCGCTCAGCGCGGTGCGGGCGACGTCGAGCTCGCGCAGGTCGCCCTCATGGAGCTCGCAACCCTCGCGCATCCACGCCGGCGCGGGGCGGTGGTCAGCGACGCGGACCTCGAACTCCGGGTCGCGTAGCAGCCGCCGCACGACGGCTGAGCCGATCGTTCCGGCTCCGCCCGTGACCAGCACGCGGGCCATCAGTGGGTGACGTCCGGGGAGGCGTCGACGCCGGCCGAGCCGAGCAGCGCCGCCGTCTCGGCGGCGAAGACGAACACCTGCCCGGTGCCCAGGCTGTTCCAGGGATCGGCCAGCAGGCAGTCCTCGGAGGCGAGCGCGCGGATCTGGCCCAGCGTCTCGGGGTGCTCGAACTGGGAATGGTTGGTGGCCACGATGACCACGTCGGCGTCGCGCACCGCCTCGTCCAGCGATTGCGTCGGCGTGGCGGCGTGCGGATCGCACACGGCGACATCGGCCAGCTCGCGCTCGAGCAGCCGGATGAGCTTGGGCGAGAGCGAGTCGCGCTCGTCGTCGGTGTCGCGCTTGAAGGTCAGGCCCAGCACCGCCACCTTGCGGGAGGAGAGGCCGCCGATGCGGCGCTTGATTCCCTCGACCAGGAAGAGCGGCACGCCTTCGTTGACGCGGGAGACGGCCAGCAGCATGCCCGGGGCGTGGGAGCGCTCCTCGGAGAAGGCGAAGTCCTTGCGCAGGCAGGTGCCGGCGGTCATGCCGGGCATCGCGATTCCGCCGCGGGGGTAGTCGTGGTTGATCAGGTCGATGACCTCGAACACGCTGGCCCCATAACTCTCGCAGTCCATCATCAGCAGATTGGGGAGGGCGAAGGTGGCGTAGCGCAGGATGTTGGTCCAGATCTTGGCCAGCTCTGCCTGCACCGGTGAGGTCTTGACGATCGGGGCGCCGAAGACGCTGAAGAGGTTGGCGGTGTGCTCGGTGGAGCTCTCCCCGACGCCGCCGATGATGCACGGCAGCGAGGTGATCTCCTGCAGGAACTTGCCGGCCGCGATCCGCTCGGGCGCGTGGGCGACGAACACGTCCTCGCCGACGCGCAGCCCGCGGCGCTTTTCCAGGTAGCCCGCGACGAACTCGGTCGTGCCCGGCGCGATGGTCGAGCGCAGGATCAGCGCGTGGCCGGGACGCAGGAGGGGCAGCAGGTCATCCACGGCGGCCCGCACCTGGCGCAGGTCGGACTCCACGTGGGAGAACGACGGGGTCCCGATCGTGATCACGATGTCATCGGCGCGGGCGGCGTCGGCGGCGCGATCCGACAGCTCCATCCGTCCCGAGCGCTGCACGCGCTCGAGCAGCTCCTGGGTCCCTGCCTCGATGAAGGGCATCCGTCCCGAGCGCAGCGACTCGAGGATCGCCTGGTCGTGATCGACCCCCAGCACGCGCAGCCCCCGATCGGCGAAGCACAGCGCCAGCGGCAGGCCGACGCGGCCGAGACCGATGACCGATACGGACCGTTGTTCACTCATCTCGCTGGTTAACGGTAGCCGCGCGTCCGGGGTGCGGCGAACAGGTTCGACGCCACGCGTCCCATGCCTGCCCGGAGCCCGAGACGATTCAGCGGCTGTCGTCGGGTCCGTGGCCGACGCTGGGCAGCGGGGTCAATCCCGCTTCCGCGGTGTGCCCGCGCGTCTCACCCACGAACGCGATCGTGTCGAGGCGGGCGATCTCGCGCTCGCCCTCGACGCGTGCGGGGTGGTCTTCCGGGAGGCCGCGGATGAGGCTGCGGATCCGTTCGCGCAGCTGGAGGGCGAAGTGCGGCGTCGAGGCGCCCATGAGCTGGCGCACGTCCTCGATGGTCGTCTCATGGTCGGCGTTGAGCCGATCGGGATGCTCGGCCTGGCTCATTGGCCCTGTCCGCCCTGCGGCACGGCTTCCAGCAGCCGGTCGACTTCGGCCTGGACCGACACGGACACCGCGCTCGGGTCCCCGATCATCCAGGCGTGGTTGTAGACGGCGGCGGTGGGGCCCTCCTGGGTGTACCCAGGGGTCGCGTAGTCGAGGAAATAGGTCAGCACAGCCTTGGGAAGGGTAGATGCATTCTCCATCAGCAGGTCGGGACCGTAGTCGCCGCTGCCCGACAGGGCGGCGGCCGCGGCGGCGTCGAGGGGGCGCGACGTGTTGAGCAGCACGTAGCCGTGGCCGGGGCTGCGCAGCGCCCAGCCGAAGCTGTTGGGGACGTGGACACAGGGCTGGCCGAAGGGGCAGCCGGGATCGCGGTATATGGCGAAGGCCACCGAGTTGGCGGCGGGATCGACGCCGCCGACGCGCTTCACCGTCCCGTACTTGCCCAGCGCGGTCAGGGTCGCGTCGGGGATCACCTTGGACGGCCCGAGCACGTAGATGTGAGGCTTGGAGTGCGACAGCAGCGCCTGGCGGGTGGCCGCGGGGATGCCGGAGGCGCCCACGAACAGGATCGGATTGCCGCTCTCCGCCGCCCACCCCGCCGCGGGCATCGCGTAGGCCGGATCGGTGGTCGACGCGATCATGACGTCGCTGCTCGGCCGGCCGGCGACCGCTGAGACGAAGCGGTCGATCCTCGCCGCCAGCGTGTAGGGATCGGTGCCGTTGATCGCCGCGGTGTGCACGCCTTTGACGGTGGGCACCGCACCGACGCGGATGACCTGGGCGCCCCCGGCGGATCCGGACCCCGTGGGGGCCAGGGTCGTCAGCGCATCGGCGGTCGCCGGGGGCAGCGCGGTGCTGCCCGAGAGCAGCACCGGGGCGTGGATGGGGGGCGCCATCAGCACCGACGCCGCGATCGCGGCGGCCCAGTCGCTGGTGGGGGCGAGCGTGATCGCGCTGGGATGAGTCCCGTTCACGACTGACGGGAACACCGCGAGCGCGACGCCGGCGGCATCAGCCACGGGGTCGGCGCCCGCCACGCGCGTGGTGTTCTTGGTGGCGAGGGTGGGGAAGCCGAGCTGCTGCGCCGCGTGCGGGGCCGCGGAGGGGATTCCTCCATTGAGATCCGACGCGGTCGTCGTGGTTGTGAGCAGCCTGGTGCCCCCGCCGCACGCGGTCAGCCCCAGGGCCAGGAGCCCGGCGACAGCCGTCGACGCGCCTCTCCGGGCGCCGCGGAATACGCGGGATCGCATGCGGGCGGACGTTAGCGACGGCTCGCCGCGGGCGCGCGAGTCGCGGGTGAGCTCGCTGCCTGAGCCGCGCCGAGCGATCGTTTTGACTCCTCGCCGAACGAATCGGTATATTGGCGCTCGCCTAATCCGCGGGCCCAGTCATATCCGCGGAGCGGGGGACCCACAGTCGTCCCCTTGGGGCTAATCCCGCGGTGAACCCGCGGGAGGCGCAGGCTCTTTTCGCGCCAGCCCGACAGCTAACCCCGCCGGCTCACGAAAGAGAGAGATTTGCCGCTTCAACGACTGCTTGTCCCTGCCGTGGCGCTGTGCGCGCTCGCCGGCGCGTCCTCGGCCTCCGCGGCCGGCGGGACCGGAGTGCCCTCGCCTCAGGGATCTACCACCGTGACCACCGTGACCACCGTCACCACCGGAGGTACGGGCCTCGGGGTGCCGATCGCGCCGGGCAGCAGCCCGCAGCATCCCACCGTTCCGGGCGCCGTCGCCAAGATCATCAAGGGCGTCGCCTACGCCCCGGCTTACGCCCCGATTCAGGTCAAGAAGGCGATCTGGGCCGGAAACCAGATTCGCACCAAGCCCTATGCGGTGGGCGGCGGCCATGGGAGGTGGAAGGACTCCGCCTACGACTGCTCGGGTGCCGTCTCCTTCGTCTTGCACGCCGCGGGCCTGCTCAAGACCTCTGAGGACTCGGGGGAGATGGAGTCCTGGGGCGCCAGGGGCCTGGGACAGTGGATCACCGTCTACACCAACCCCGGCCACGCCTTCATCGAGATCGCCGGGGTCCGCCTGGATACGTCGCGTGAGGGCGATCCGCACCCGGCGGACGGCACCGGCCCCCGGTGGCGCCCCGTCATGGACGCCACCACGGGCTATCTGGCTCGTCACCCTTCGGACCTCTGAGCAGCCGCCGACTCGGAGGACAGCGCCAGCCGGCTGACCTGGTCCAACGGTCAGCCGGCCGGCGCTGCGCGTCGTCCGGCTCAGCCTTGGTCGTCTGAGATGTCGCGGCGGGCCTCCTGGCCGCGGCGGGCGATGATCTCCTCGCGCTCGGCCAGCCGGTTGCTCCGCCGCAGCTCGGCCTCACGCATCCGGCGCGTCTCGGTCGGCGTCAGCGCCAGCAGCGGCGGGATCGCCGCGGGGTCGCCCCCGTCGTCGAGCGCGACCATTGTCAGGTACGCCGTGTTGGTGTGGCGGCGGCTCCCGGTCATCGGGTTCTCCGACTCGACGCGGACGCCGACCTCCATCGAGGTCCGCCAGGCGGCGTTGACCGTGGCTCGGAAGGTGACAAGCTCGCCGACATAGATCGGCACCAGGAAGTTCATGCGGTCCATGCCCACCGTGACCACGCGTTGGCGTGAGTGCTTGATGGCGGCGATCGCGGCGGCCTCATCGGCGAACTTCATGATCGTGCCGCCGTGGATGTTGCCCCGGTTGTTGGCGTCGGTGACCGCCATGAGGTGGGTGATCTCCGCGCGCGAGTCTGCTGCAGCCTTTGCGTCCATCGCGTGATCCTAGTCGTCGTTCGGGTGCCGGGAGCGCCCGGTCGTCCCGTCGGTCGGCATGACCCGGGAGGAGCAGACCGGCGCCAGCGGCTACGCTTCGTAGCGCCAGTAATGAACTCGCCAAGGAGGATGCGATGCCGGGCCTTTCCGGGCGCATGTCCACCGTCGTCAAAGCCAAGATCTCAAAGCTGCTGGACCGGGCCGAGGATCCGTCCGAGACGCTGGAGTACAGCTACCAGAAACAGATCGAGCTGCTTCAGAACGTCAAGAAGGGGATCGCGGACGTCGTCACCTCGAAGAAGCGGCTCCAGCTCCAGGAGGAGAAGTACCAGGCGCAGGTGGTCAAGCTCGACACCCAGGCCCGTCAGGCCCTGGCCGCGGGCAACGAGGAACTCGCGCGCACCGCGCTGGAGCGCAAGAGCGCGCTCCAGACAGAGCTGCAGTCGCTGGACTCGCAGGTCGCCCAGCTGGAGCAGCAGCAGGAGCAGATGACCGCTTCGGAGCAGAAGCTGCGCACCAAGATCGAGCAGTTCCGCTCCAAGAAGGAGGTCATCAAGGCCCAGTACTCGGCGGCCGAGGCCCAGGTCCGCATCTCGGAGGCCGCCACCGGAGTCGGCGAGGAGATGGCCGACGTCGGCCTGGCGATGCAGCGGGCGCTGGACAAGACCGAGGGTATGAGGGCCCGGGCCAGCGCCGTGCAGGAGCTCGAGGCCGCGGGTACGTTCGAGGATCTCACCCAGATCGGCCCGGGGGAGGACGACATCGACCGTCAGCTCAAGCAGCTGTCGAGCACCAGCGAGGTCGACTCCGAGCTGGCCAAGATGAAGGCCGAGCTCGGTGGCGGCACCGCCGCCAAGGGCGAGCTGGGTGCGGGAGCGCAGACGACCGGTGGTGAGAGCGCAGGCGCCAGCCAGGAGCAGGCTCAGTGATCGTCCGGATCTCCAACGAGGGTCAGTACGACATCTCCGATGAGAACACCCCGGGACTGAACAAGCTGGACAACGAGGCCGTCGCGAGCTGCGAGGCCAGCGACGAGCAGGCGTTCCGCGAGGTGTTCGGGCGCCTGCTGGACTACGTGCGGGCCACGGGCCGGCCCGTCCCCGACGACGAGCTCTACGGATCGGACATCATCCTGCCGCCCTCCGACGTCTCCCTCGAGGAGGCCAAGCGGGAGTTCCAGGGTGAGGGCCTGATCCCGGGCTGACGTCTGGGGGGCTCCGCGGCGGTTCTCAGCGACGTGGATGGCAAATCCCTGCCCACAGCGCGGATTTACCATCCGCGTGGCGACGGTGATGACCAACGCGTCGCCGCGCAGCGCTTTCGTCATCACCATGGTCCCGGCGCCTGGCCACCGCGCTCTTGCCCTCCCGCCACTCAGCCCACGCCCGCGAGCTCGCACAGCAGGGCGTCCACCCGCGCCGCCGTCGTC
>JBAQGP010000811.1:0-1653 GCA_049287845.1 Solirubrobacteraceae bacterium
CCGCCCAGCTCGCCGCCGCCTACCGGCGCATCCTGGCCGGCGGCGTGACCACATTGGAGGTCAAGTCCGGCTACGGACTGACCGCCGAGACCGAGCTACACCAGCTGAAGCTGCTGGCCGCCAGCCGCTCGCTGACACCGCTGCAGGTGTACGTCTCGTTCCTGGGCGCCCACGTCGTGCCCCCGGGGATGGACGCCGAGGCCTATACCGATGACGTTCTGGCCATGCTGGAGACGGTGGTCTCCCAACGCCTGGCCGACTTTCACGACGTCACCTGCGAGGCGGGCCTGTTCACGCCCGAGCAGGCGCGGCGCATGCTCCGGCGCTCGGGCGAGCTGGGGATCCCGGCGCGGACCCACTCCGATGCCTGGGCCAGCTCTGAGGGCTGGGAGACCGCCGTCGCCGGTGGCGCGGTCTCAGCCGAGCATCTCACCTACACGCCGGACGACGAGATCCGCGCCGTCGGGGCGACCGACACGGTGGCGGTGCTGCTGCCCCAGGCCGAGCTCGTGTACATGACCGACCGCCGCGCCAACGCCCGGCTGTTCATCGACACGGGGGTGCCGGTCGCGATCGCCACCGACTACTGCTCCTCGATCCACGCCACCTGTTTGACCGCCACCATCGCGCTCGGCGCGCCGTGGTTCCGGATCACGCCGGGCGAGGCGATCGTCGGCGCGACCCTCAACGCCGCCTACGCCCTGCGCGCCGCCGCCGATCGCGGCTCGATCGACCCCGGTAAGCGCGGCGATCTCACGATCCTCTCCGTCGACCATCCCGAGGAGCTGTGCCTCGCCGCGGGCCAGGACGTTGTCTCTGAGGTGATCATCGGCGGCGAGGTGGTGCACTCTGCCGCACCGCTCCCCACCCCCGCCCCGCTCCCCAACCCCGCCACCGCCTGAGGAGGCCCATGGTCCACCAGCGCATCCGCCCCTTCAACACCCGTGAGACCTATCCCGACCAGGAGCTCGACAACGACCTGTGTCAGGCCGTGGTCGCCGGCAGCATGGTGTTCCTGCGCGGCCAGGTCGGCCAGGACCTCGACACCGCGGAGTCAGTGGGGATCGGCGACGCTGCCGCTCAGGCCGAGCAGGCGATGAGCAACATCGCCCGCCTGCTTTCAGAGGCGGACTCGCGGCTGGAGGAGATCTGCAAGATCGTCATCTACCTCACCGACATCCGCTACCGCGAGGCCGTCTATGGGGTTGTCGGGAAGTGGTTGAAGGGCGTGCACCCGGTCTCGACGGGACTGGTGGTGGAGGCGCTGGCCCGGCCCGAGTGGCTGGTCGAGATCGACGCGACCGCCGTCATCGCGTCGTGATCGACGTCTCAGAGCTCGCGGCGTTCGCCGCGGTCCCCGCCCCCACCGGCGCCGAGGAGGCGCGGCTGGCGTGGCTGGAGCGTCGGCTGGACGGCGCACCGGGGGCGCGGCGGCGCGACGCCGCCGGCAACCTCATCTGGAGTTTCGGGGAGGCGCGGCCCGAGCTGCTGGTGATGGCGCACGTCGACACGGTCTTTGACGCCGGCACCGAGTTGCGCTTCGACCGCGACGGCGACTTCCTCGTCGGCCCCGGGGTGGGCGACAACGCCACGGCCGTCATGGCCACCGTGTGGGCGCTCGAGCGCATCGCCGCGCCGCCCGGGCTGGCGGTG
>JBAQGP010000812.1:0-1531 GCA_049287845.1 Solirubrobacteraceae bacterium
TGCGCCACGTGCCGCGGCCCGGCAGTTGCTGCGCCCCGGCTCAACGATGCGCCGGATCTCGCCGAGCGCTCCGGGGGGATCTTGCGCGAGGAGTTCGCGCGGCCCGCCGATGCCGATCACTGACACCTGGCCGCTAGGGCGGTGCTCAACGCCAACGACCGGCACTACGAGGTATTACCACGCTGCTCCGGCCGTTCCTCGACGCGCTGGCGCGTAGCGCGCTGATCGTCAAGGCCACTACCACGCGATCCCAGGCACACGGGATCGGCCCCAACTATGCCGTAGCACAATGCATCGCACCGTAATACAATGGGTGAGTGAAGACGATTACCCAGCGGGAGCTAGCCGCCCGGTCCAAGGCCGTGCTCGACGATGTCGAGGCCGGCGAGGTCTACCACATCACCCGCAACGGTGCCGAGATCGCCGAGGTGCGCCCGCTGAGCACCCGGCGCCGCTTCGTGCCCGTCGAGGAGCTCCAGCGCCGCTGGCGCGACGCGCCCGCCTTCGACCCAGTCGCCCTGCGCGCCGAGGCCATCGACTTCTTCGGCGGCGACGACGTCCTAGAGGACGACAACCCCTGGGAGCGCCGGTGACCGGGCGCGCCCAGCGCGGGATGCTCGACACCAGGGCGGTCATCGACCTGCCCGCCCTCGACCCGGCACGGCTGCCCGTCGAGGCCGCCATCCCCGCCATCGTCCTCGCCGAGCTCGCCCAGGGCGTCGCGATGACCAAGAGCGCCGAGCAGGTCATGATTCGCTCCCAGCGACTCGCCGACATCGAGGCCGCCTTCGCCGCCATCCCCTTCGACCGGGAAGCCGCCCGCCGCTACGGAACCCTCGTCGCGCTCACCATCGCCGCCAACCGCGACCCGCGCCCCCGCCGCATCGACCTCATGATCGCCGCGACCGCCGCCGCCCACGGACTACCCCTCTACACCCGCAACCCCGACGACTTCCGCGGACTCGACTCAGCCGTCACCGTCATCGCCATCTAATGCAAGCAAGAGCGCGATGGGTCGAGCACGCCGATGACCGGAAGCGGTCACAGCAGGGGACCGCGGTAGACGAGGAACAAGATGATCACCACGATCACCAGCGCGGTGAGCAGGAGCCGGGTCTGGAGGCCGGACGGCCTAAGCGGAAGTCCCCTGCGGGTCGATCTCACTCCGGGCGAGCGCTCGGAGGTCGGTCGGCTGCTCGGCATGTCCTGGGAACGGTCGAACGTGCGGTCGGGGCGAAAGCGCTCGCCATGGCGGTCGAAAGCTACGGCGCAACTGTGACCGACCTGCTGGCCGTCACGGGTGATCCGGTCCGGGACCTCCGGGCGGCAAAGGAAAGCGCGCGACAGAACGCGGCTACCGAACGCGCAGGCACCACGGCGGCACTGTGCTACGTGGGAGTACCCGCGACCACCGCCTCGGCCTGGCTTGACCGGCGTGGTCTCCCCGCGGCGGTCAACGGCCAGCTGCTCGACCCCGCCGGGCGATGCGCCAGGGTCTGGTCAGCGCTTCCCTAGCTCGAAAGCGGACGGG
>JBAQGP010000813.1:0-4148 GCA_049287845.1 Solirubrobacteraceae bacterium
GGCTCCGGGCGTTCATCGAGGGGTGCATCGACGCGGGGCTCTCGAAGTTCGTGGTGCGCCCGGCGGGCCCGGTCGCGTCGTGGGCCGAAGAGGCGGCCTGGCTGGCCGACGCGATCCTGGACCTCCAGACATGAAGCTGCCGAGGTCGCCGACGCTCAGCCCGGGATGTTCTGGTCGGGCCGCGGACGGCAGCCCACGCCCGGGAGCGTGCTACCCGGCGCCAGACAGGCGATCTTGACCGTGGGGCTCTGGCGCGCCCGAACCGTGAAGCTGTAGTACTTCCCGATATAGCCGGGGTGCGAGATCAGGATCGTGACCTGCGCTGCGACGTCCAGACGGCGTCCAGCGAAGTACTTGGTCAAGAAGAAGGTGTTGGGTGGGCAGCTGAGCGCCGGGAGGCTGGGAGCGCACTTCTTGGGCCGGAGCACCGGGAAGTCCTCCGAGGAGAAGGGACAACCTTTGCCCAGGCAGCCGACCACCACGTCGCTGCCCTCGTACAGCCCGCCCACGGTGAGGCCGAGGATGCTGGTGTAAGTGGGCGTGAACCTGAACGTCCAGCTCGTGCGCCCGGTGATGTCACCCTTGATCGGGATCGCTGTGACGGTGAGGGTCGAGCTGGACGAGCTGGACGCCGCGTAGGTGCCGTCCCCGCCGTACTGCGCGGAGATGGGGTGCCGGCCGGGCACCCAGAACGTCACGTCGCAGGTGGCGATGAGCTTGGCGAGCTTCTGGGCGCGACAGCCGGTGATGGGCTGGCCGCGGTCGTTGAACGTGACGGTTCCGGTGGGCGCCGCTGCGCCTGCGGTAGAAGTCGGGGCCGACACGGTGGCGGTCATCGTGGTGCGCCGGCCTTGGCCTGCTCCCTTGGCCACGCGCAGGCTGAGGGACGTCTGTGTGGCCCCTGCAGCGGGCGCTTTGTCGGGGGTGGCGGCCAAGGCGATGGCAATGCCGACCGCGACTGCCAGCGCCGTTGCAGCGAAAAAGCGGAGTGCGCGCGCGCGCGGCGAAGTAGTCGCCGGTGCTCCGTTCCGACGACGCAGAAACCCCGCAAAACCGTGGGTTCTAGAATCCTCAGACCGCTTCATGTCCGCCCCTGATGAACGGCTCTAGGCGCAACCCAACGCTCGCCGGCCCCGGCTCTGTGGCCCAGGGCGATGCTAATGACGCGTTCGACATGGCAATCCAATTCGAACAGGGTGACGATTTGCCTGCCGCAGAGGCGGCATATCGCGCCGCCGACCAGCTCGGCCACGCCGCCGCGGCGGTGAGCCTCGGGGTGCTGCTGGAGGAGCGCGAGGACCTGGAGGGCGCCGAGCAGGCGTTCCGCCGGGCCGATCAGCGCGGCGATGCGACCGGAGCGTTCCACCTAGCGTGGCTGCTGCAGGAGGGCGGCGACCTCGATGGCGCCGAACAGGCCTACCGCCGTGCCGAGCTGCGGGGACATCCGGCCGCGCAGGCGAACCTGAGGATGATGCTGGGCGACCACGCCAACGGCGGCAGCCCGTCCAATGGGGCCGCCCCGTCGGTGGTGCCCGAGAGCGAGGCGACCGCGCCTCAGGAGCCCGAGCTCATCGAGGCGGAGCCTGACCTCGCCGACGACGAGCTCGAGCCGCTCGCGCACGCGCCGACGCACACCGAGGGTCTGGAGCCGCTCACGACCTCGCTCGCGGCGTTCGGACCCGCGACCGAGGAGCTGCCGATCGAGCCGATCGAGCCGCACACCGACCGCGATGAAGCCGATGTCCTGGCCGCGGCTGTCGCCGCGTCGGCGGTCGCCGGTCGCAGGGGACCCGGCCGGCGCGGTACCGAACGCACGGAGGGCAAGCCGCGTACGGGCGGGGTGATCGCCCGGGTGCTCGCCATCGCGATACCGGTGGCCGCGTTCGCGGCGGCCTTCATCCTCGGGGCAGGATCACGACCGCACAAGCCCGCCCCGTCGCACCTGGCAACCGCATCCGGTCAGCACGGAAGCGCGACCGTCGCCTCGGTGGCCACCGTGCCCGCGCCGGCGAAGCTCGTGGTGAAGCGCCATCCGGTGAAGAAGGCCAAGGCCAAGCCGGCTCACACGGCGGCGCTCGCCGCCCACAGCACCGCCGCCTCGAGCTCGCCGACCATTTCACGTCAGGCTTCGACGCCTCCGCCCCCCCTGCCCACGCACTCGACGGTGACCACTACGCAGGGGTCGGGCGGCTCGTCGGTGACCAGCGGCACCGGCACGACCAGCGGCAGCGGCTGAGGCCGGGCTGCCCGCCGGGTGGGCGGGCAGCGAGCGGCGGTCAGTGGAACGTGTACCCGAGCTGGCGCAGCTCGGTGTAGGCCGCAGCCAGGCCAGAGCCCGCAGACGCCAGCGCCGCCTCGGCGCGCCCGTACGCGGACACGCTCTGCCTGTCCGCCGCCCGAGCCAGGGCCTTGTAGGCAGCCGCGGTCTGGTTGAGCGCGGTCACCAGCGCCTGGTTGGCGGCGCTGACCCGCCCGACGTCGATGTGGCTGGCCGCCCTCGCCGCCCGCGCGTGCGCCGTGGCCAGCGCGGACGCGGCTCGAGCCCGCGTGCTGACCTTGGTCGAGCGCAGCCCGGGACCTGCTGAGCGGCGCTCGCCGTTGAGCTGAGTGAGAATCCGGTTGAGCTGGAGCGCGTAGCCAGGGTCGACGCCGATCGACAGGACGTCGCCGGTGGTGAGCCTGATCGTGGACAGGACGCGCTCGCAGCTGCTCGTGAAGCGGGCGGTGTAGGTCGGCGCCGAGCACACGGCGGTGATCGGCCCGACCGAGGTGGGCAGCGTGTAGATCGACTCGACCGCGGTCTGCCCCTGCGGAGTGAGGTTCAGGTAGCGGTAGAAGCTCGCGTTGCCCAGCGTGATCGTCTGCGGCCTGGTCGTCGCAGGGACCGCGGCGGCGAGCCGGGAAGGCAGCGCGGCGGGGGTGGTGGTGTGCTGGGTCCCGATGACGAGCAGCGAGCGTTTGGATGCGTCGGCGGCGAGCGTGAGGACGTCGCCGAGCGGCACGAGCGGGACGGTCGTCGCCGGGACCACGCGCCAGCTCGACGGGTAGTCGACCCTGAAGTTCGCCACCGAGGCCTGCCGGTCAAGCGGGGGCGGTGAGGCAGTGGTCTCGCCGGCGCCGTAACGCGCCAGCATGAACCCCACCACCGCTACCACTGCGGCGCCTGCCACAGTGCGAGGGAGAGTTCGCATCCGGGGCGAGCATAGACCCGGCCGCCGAGACCGAGCGCGCCCCGGTCGACGACGGCGATGGCCTCCACCGGAGGATCGTGCACGATGTGGTCGTGAACGACGCCCGCATCGACCGGCTGGCGGACGAGTACCGGCGCTTCTCGGCGCAGGACGCGGCGGGACGCTCGCCGCTGTACACGGAGCTGACACGCCAGGTCGGGGGCGACCGTGAGGTGTTGGAGGTCATGTGCGAGCTGGAACCGGCCAAGCGGCAGCCCAACCTCCTGCTCGCGGCCGTCCGCCATCTGTACGGAGATTTCGCGCGTGATTGGCCGCAGTTTCGCGAGCGGTTCTTCGACCGCCAAGCCGAGGTGGTGGAGATCATCCAAACCCACCGGACGCAGACCAACGAGCCGGCGCGCTGCGCGCTGCTCCTACCCGTGCTGGCCTCGCTCCCGCAGCCGCTCGCCCTGCTCGAGGTCGGCACGTCGGCCGGCCTGTGCCTCCTGCCTGATCGCTACGCGTATGAGTTCGGGGCGGGGCGGCGGCTCGGCGGGTCCGGGCCCGACGCCCGCGGTCCGGTGTTCCACTGCAGGGTTGACGACGCCACTCCGGTCCCGACCGCGCTGCCCGAGGTGGCGTGGCGCGCCGGGCTGGACCTCGAGCCGATCGACGTCACCGACGACGGGAGCGTGTCCTGGCTGGAGTCGCTGGTCTGGCCCGGAGAGGGGGACCGCCTCGCGCTGCTACGAGCGGCGGTGCAGGTTGCCCGCGCAGACCCTCCGCGCGTGGTCAAGGGCGACCTGCGCCAGGATCTGCCCGCGCTGGCGCAACAGGCCCCACCCCACGCGACACTGGTGGTCTTCCACACGGCGGTGCTCGGCTACGTGTGGGACCCGGCCGAGCGCCGCGGGCTGGCCGAGACGGTGCGCGGGCTCGGGGCACGCTGGATAGCCAACGAGCCGCCCGGCGTGGTGG
>JBAQGP010000814.1:0-1986 GCA_049287845.1 Solirubrobacteraceae bacterium
GTGTTGGTGATCGGCGGGTTGATCAGCCCCAGGCCCGCACCGAACAGGACGTAGGAGGTGACGAGCACCGTGAACGACGTGTGGGGCGTCACCTGGGTGAGGATGAGCGCGCTGGCCATCACCGCCACACTGCCGCTCACCAACGGCCACCGGGCTCCCCACCGCCCGACGGCCCGTCCGCACAGTGGCGAGACGACCATCATCACCCCGGCCATCGGCAACGTGTAGAGGCCGGCGTCCAGCGGCGAGAGGCCGCGGACGTTCTGCAGATACAGGGTGTTGAGGAACAAGAAGCCACCCATCGCCATGAACATCGACACCGCGGCGGCGGTGGCGCCCGAGAACGGCGCGCTGCGGAAGAAGCGGACCTCCAGCAGCGGCTCGCGGACCCGCAGCTCGTAGCCGACCAGCGCGGCGAACGCACCGAGCGAGAGGGCGAAGAGGAGGACCGTCTGCAGCGACAGCCAGCCGGCCGCGGGCCCCTCGATGATCGCGTAGGTGAGGCTGGCCAGCGCCACGATCACCAGCACCTGACCCACCGGGTCAACACGTCGTGGCCGGGGGGCCCGGGACTCGGGGACGAACAGGGCGGTGAGGACGATGGCCGCGATCCCGATCGGGAGGTTGACGATGAACACCGACCGCCACCCGACGGAGTCGACGAGCACGCCACCCACCACCGGGCCCAGCGCCATGCTGATGCCGAAGAGCGCTCCCCACACGCCGACGGCCTGGGCGCGCTCGCGCGGGTCCTCGAACACGTTGCGGATGATCGACATCGCCACCGGGTTGAGCATCGAGCCGCCGATCGCCTGGACGACGCGGGCGGCGATGAGCAATCCCAGGTTGGGGGCGACCGCGCACAGCAGCGAGCCAAAGGAGAAGAGAGCCAGCCCGCTCTGAAAGACCCGCCGGCGCCCGAGCCGGTCAGCGGTCGAGCCAGACAGCATCAGGAGACTGGCGATGACGAGCGTGTAGGCGTCGATCGTCCACTGAAGTCCCGAGAGGGCGGAGTGAAACGACCGGTGGATCGCGGGCAGCGCGACGTTGACGATGGTGGCGTCCAGCCCCACGATGAGCAGGCTCATCGAGCAGATGCCGAGGATGACGAGCCGTGTCCGGCGATCCGGAACGGTCTGGTTCACACCTGCGGCGTTGGCACTCACGTCCGTCGATCCTAGAACGGGTCCCACGCTCAGCCGCCTTTCGCGCCCCCTTTGCGCGTTCCCAAGCGATCAGGGCGTCCCGGTGTCCCAGGCCTCGATGAGCTGACGGGCGGCCTCGACGTCGGGGTGCAGGGGCCGGTCGCCGAGATCGGGGTCGAGGCGATCGCAGGCAAGCTGCCACAGCTCCCGGGTGCCGGCCCCGACGGGCTCCTGACCGGCGAGGCGCAGAGCTCGGACGGCAACGACGAGCTCGGTGGCCACCGCGACGCGCAGCGCGCGGAGCGTCTCGTGGGCGCGCCGCGCCGCGATCGGGGCGAGGCTGGAGTGTGACTCGACGCCGCGCGACACCGAGACGGTCTGGGCCGCGACAGGGGTGACGAGGGAGCGGACCTCGGCCACCGCAGCGTGTGCGGTGTATTCGAGCACGAGAGCCCCGGACTCCGGGCCGGGGTGTCGCGCCAGAAACGGCGGCAGGCCGGTCAGCCCGCTGTCGAGCAGCGTCGATACGCGGGCGGCGATCAGCGCCGCCGACGATGCCAGCGCGGTGCGCAGGCCGTCGATGGCGTTGGCCAGCGGCGCCGCGTGGGGGTTGCCGTTGGGCAGGGCCACCTCCTGCTCGGGGTCGACGAGCGCGTTCTCCCCGGCGAAGTTCAGCTCGTGCGAGACGGTCTCCTCGAGCGCGCGCAGCGCGTCGTGGACCGTCCCATCGACCTGGGGCTGGGCGCGGAACGGGTAGGGGTCCTGGATCCCGAGTGGCCCGGGCTCGCGGGCGCGGTCCGCCAGGCCCGCCAGCAGCTCTCGCATACGCCCGGCCACGGCG
>JBAQGP010000815.1:0-2231 GCA_049287845.1 Solirubrobacteraceae bacterium
CCCCCCATGAGAGCGGCAGCGCCAGGGCGACGACCATCGCATGCTGCGCGCGCATGCCGTGGGCATGGAGCTCGATCCGGCCCCACAGCGCGACCGCGCCGGCGACCAGGTCCGCGGTCAGTGCCGAGGCCCCCCGCGGGGTGGGTGAGTACCACGCGTAGATGCCGCAGGTGCAGCCGTTCACCGGCGCCTCATGAGCCTGCGCGGCGCAGTGCGCGGTGTGCACCCCACGCTGCCAGCGCTCGGCAGCCTGAAACGACCACAGCTCATCGCCGCGTACGCGCCACTGGCGAAAGCCGATGACGGCGGTGACGAGGTCTGGCGCCGAGGCCTGCATCCGCCGTGCCCCCTCAGCGCGTGGGTTCGCGCGGGCGCTCGAGCTCCCGCGGGCGTTTCGGCGAGCGCGCGGGGTCAGGAGGATCGACCCGCCGCGGAGGGGTGGGCACGGGCGCCTGGATCGGCTCGACCGTGATCGTCCTGGACGGGCCGTCGAGCGAGCCGCGCGGCCGCTTACTGGACGGCCTCTGAAGCGAGCCGCGCACCCGTCCACCGGACGGCTGAGGTGGCTCGCGTGAATCCGAATGCGTCATAGCCGGTGCTCAGGGCAATCGTAGCCCTGCCCTGCCGTGGGTGCGCCGGCCCGCTCCCGCACGGGCCGACAGCGAGCCTCAGCTGAGCGCCGGGGTGCCGCTCGACGTGTCAGTGGCCCGTGTGACTGTTGTGCGCCGTGCCCGCGCGAAGCCGCTCGGATGAACGACCTTGTCCTCGCGAATGAGCAGCGGCCGCCCGTCGTCGGCGCGCTTGGAGAGCACCCAGCGGCGATGTATGACCTCCGTCACCGGCACGGCTCCGGCCGACGGTCGGTCCACGTCGTCAAGGCTCATCCGTGTACCTCCCATCATTTGGAAAGGAGTCCTCCGGACGCCAAGGTAGCGGTCAAACCGCTGAAAGCCGTGATGGTGGTGAATCTGCACACGGTCGGCGGGAAGACCTGCAACGAATCGCACAAACTCCGGGTTCAGGCGGGGCCGTGGCGCGTGACCGTCAGCCCCTCGCCCGGCGGTGGCGCGTCCATCATCCGCAGGCGCGCGTGGAAGGCCCGCGCGACGCGGTCGGCATGGGTCTTGGCCAACTCGGCGCGCTCACCTTCAAAGAGCTCGTCGACGGTCGTCCGCCACAGCCACAGCCACCGCTCGAAATGGCCGGCGCGCAGCCGAACCTGGGCGTTGATCGCCGCGTGGGGGCGAAATGCTCCGCCACCGTATGACTGGGCGCCGAGCAGGATCGTCTCCCAGAACGAGGCGATCCGTGGGACGTGCGCCTCCAGGTCGAGCTTGGCGACATCGACGAAGATGAAGCCGATCACCGGGTCGGTGAGCGCGCGGCCGTAGAACGCCCGCACAAGCCGCTCGCAGTCGGCGCGATCTTCGATGTCTGCGTGGTGGGCGGCCATCTCCACACGGAGGATATGGCGGCCGCCACCAGCAACATCACGGCGGCGATGACCGCGACGGTGTGAAACCCGGCCACGAACCCGCCGCGACCCGGGGCCGCGGCAATCGCCCCGAACGCGGCGATCCCGATGGCTCCGCCGGCCTGGCGCATGGTGTTGTTGACCGCCGACCCCAGGCCGGCGCGGTCGGCGGGCACCGCGGAGACCGCCGCCGAGACGACGGCGGGAGTGAGAAAGGCCAGACCCACGCCCCACAGCAGCACGGCGGGCAGCAGCGTCTCATAGCCCGTGGTTGCGTCTGACGCGGTGAGCAGCCCGACGCCGACGCCGGCAACGATCAGCCCGCCGACCATGGGCGGACGCGGCCCCGTGCGAGCGACGATGCGACCCCCCAGCGGTGCCAGGATGCTCAGCGGCGCAAACAGCGGCAGCAGCACGACGCCGGCCATCAGCGCGCGATCGTGGCGCACCTCCTGGAGATACAGCGTCACCACGAACAACAGACCGAGCGTGGCCAGGTTCATGGCGCCGGCGACGCCATTGGCGATGACGAAGGCACGGTGGCGCAGCAGGCACAGCGGGAGCAGCGGGTCACGGGCGCGGCGTTCGGCCAGCACGAACCCGCCGCCACCGGTCACCGCGCACCCGGCCGCGATGACGACCGGCATGAGCGAGCCGCCGTGGCCGGCCTCGATGACGGCAGAGGTGACTCCGACGAGCGCCAGCGCTCCGAGCGCCGCGCCCGGAAGATCCAGTCGCCGCGCGGCGCGGGCGCGGC
>JBAQGP010000816.1:0-3300 GCA_049287845.1 Solirubrobacteraceae bacterium
GCCCTCGGGCCCGCCGAGCCCTCGGGCCCCCGAGCCCCCGCGCCGGGCGGCAAGTAAACTCATTGGTGTACTGCTGATCTGGCTCAGTGCTGGCAGGCGGGGCACCAGTACGTGGTGCGCCCGCCGACGGTGGCGCGGCTGAGGCTGTGACCGTCGCGCGGGCAGTGACCCTCGCGACCGCGGGCCGGGACGAACGCCCCGGTGTGCACGCCACCCTTGCGAATCGCCGAGCGTACGGCCGAGCGCAGCTCGCGGCGCAGGCGGTCAAGGTCCTCCTCTGTCAGGGTCGAGGTCAGCCGCGTGGGCGCGATCCGCGCCTGCCACAGCGCCTGATCGGCCAGGAGATTGCCCACGCCGGAGATCGCGCCCTGGTTGAGCAGCCGCGCCTTGACCGCCGTGTGGCCGGCCCCGATGATCCGGCGAAACTCCTCGCGCGACACGTCCGCGGCGTCGGGCCCGACGTGACTGAAGTCCGGGTTGAGCACCGCGCGCCCGAGGCGCCGCTTGTCACGCAGGGCCATGCGGGTCCCGTCGGCGAACTCGACCGCGAAGCGGTCCCACCGCGACACATCGTCGCCGTCGTCGACGACGATCCGGCCCGCCATGCCGAGATGCAACCCGAGGACGGGGCCGTCGTCGGTCTCCAGCCAGAGGAACTTGCCCCGGCGGTGGGCGGTGGCGAAGGTGTGGCCGACGAGCCCGGCGGCGATCTCGCCGGGCGCGTGGGGGCGCGAGACGTAGGTGTCGCCGTCGTGGACGCGGGCGATCCGGAGTCCCAAGATGGACTCCAGGGCGCCGCGGGCGCGCTCAGCCTCGGGCAGCTCGGGCATGTGCAGGACGAGGCTAGCCCCCTGACCGACAAATGGTTGTGGAGTCGACCATCTAGCCTGGGGATGAACCCCCTCCCCTGAGAAGCGAGACGCCATGGCCGAGTTGACGATCACCGAGTACACCGACCCGGGCTGTCCCTTCGCCTGGTCAGCAGAGCCCTCGCGCTGGCGCCTGCAATGGCTCTACGGCGAGCAGCTGGACTGGCAGGTGCGGATGGTCGGTCTCGCCGAGGACGGGAGCGTCTACGAGGAGAAGGGCTTCAGCGCCGAGCGGATGTCTGACTCCTTCCGCAGCCTCGGCGCCGCGCACCACATGCCGATGGACACCAAGCTGCGTCCGCGCATGGCCGGCACGGTCCCGGCCTGCCGCGCCGTGGTGGCCGTGCGCCGCCACCAGCCCGAGCGGGAATGGGCGATGCTCCGCGCCCTGCGCGTGCTGCACTTCGCCGGCCATCTCCTCGACGAGCCGGCCACACTCGCCGCCGCCGCCGAGCGCGTCGGCATCGATCCCTCCGACCTCGAGGCCTGGCTGGCCGAGCCCGAGACCGAGGAGCTGCTGCGCCAGGACATGGCGCAGGCGCGCACCCCCTCGCCTGGTGCGCTTGCGCTGGCGCACAAGCTGGCCCGCACGGAGACCGGCCATCGGTACACGTGCCCGTCCTACGAGGTGGTGCGCGAGAGCGACGGCGCGTCGCTGTCGGTTCCCGGCTTCCAGCCGGTCGCCGCGTACGAGGTGGCCGTCGCCAACCTGGCGCCCGATGCATCCCGGCGCGAGGACCCCGACGACGTACGCGAGGTGCTGGAGTGGGCCGGCGAGCCGCTGGCGACGATCGAGGTGGCCACGGTCTGCGGCACGGATCTGACCGACGCCCGGGAACGCCTGGGCCGCGTCGCCGACGAGGCCCACCTCGGCTTCGACGGCCTGTGGCACCTCAATGGCGTCGCCGCCCTCGCATAAGCCCGCCGGGCAGGACGACACCGCGGGACGGCTATGGTCGTGGTGGCGGCGCCCCCGTGCCACCACCGCATTGTGATGAGCAACTCCATCCAACGCCATCCACTCGGTCTGACCTGGGTCGAGACCACCGGCAAGCGACGCGCCTCGCATGCGCTGCGCGCCGACGGCCGCGTCTGGCTGATCGACCCCTTCGAGGACCAGGTCGCGCTGAGCGCGGCCACCGAGCTCGGGAGCCCGGCAGCGGTCATCCAGCTGCTTGACCGCCACAACCGCGATTGCGGGCCCATCGCCCAACGGCTCGAGGTGCCCCTCCTCCGCGTCCCCGAGCAGCTCCGCGACAGTCCGTTCGCCGTGGTCCCCGTCATCTCCCGCCCCTGGTGGCGCGAGGTGGCGCTGTGGTGGGAGGCTGAGCGCGCGCTGGTGGTCGCCGAGGCGCTCGGGACCGCCCCCGCGTTCGCTCTGGGGCGTCGGGTCGGGCTGCACCCTCTGCTGCGCCTGCGCCCCCCTCGCGGACCCTTGACCGCGCACTCACCGGAGCGCCTTCTGGTCGGGCACGGAGCCGCACTTGAATCCGGGGCGGCGGGCGAGATCCGCGATGCGCTGGCGGGCGCGCTGGCCGATATCCCCCAACTGGTGCAGAAACTGCCGTCGTTGGTCCGCGGCACCTGAGTTTGCCGGCGGACGCCGACGGTACGGCGGCCGCGATTTGTGGTACCTGAAGAGGACGACGAGTCTTAACCCAATGAAAACTGACGCCGTTCTTACATCCACCTCGGAAAGTCGTAGCGTTCACGACCACAGCCGACATTCCGCCCGTACGGGTGCGATGATCGGTCCTATGAGGGCTCGCGAGCCGCTTGGGGCCACACATCACAGCGGCGCATTCGAGCTGGGCGCGACGGGTTCGCGCGCCCCCTGGGGCATCTCCTCTCCGGCGGGCTGGGCCGGCCTTGCGGGGCTGCTGATCGCGGGCCTGCTCATCTCGCTCTCTGCGGCGCACACCGAGTTGCTCCTGCCCCGGTCGCTGCGCCAGAGCCTCGGCGGTCTCGCCGGTGCGTTCGGCCACGTCGGCCTCGACATCGGCCTGCCGGGCCTGATCGCCGCGATGGTCCTGATGTTCCTGTCCTACGCGGTTGCCATGCGCGCGGCGAAGTACCTGTCGCGTCGCGCCGTGCTCGTGAGCATCGCCGCGCTCAACGCGCTCGTGCTGGTGGCACCGCCGCTGCTGTCCACCGACCTGTTCAGCTATATCGCCTACGGGCGGCTGGGCGGCACGTACGGGATCAACCCGTATCTCTACGGGCCCAACGTCATCTCGTTTGACCCGCTCTATCACCTGGTCGGCGTGCAGTGGACGCATACGCCCACCGCCTACGGGCCCCTGTTCACGGCTCTGAGCTACCCGCTGGCCGGGCTGAACATCGCCACCAACGTCTTCGCCTACAAGGGGATCGCCGCGCTCTCGCTCCTGGCGGTGGTCGTGCTCGTCTGGCATGCCGCGCAGCTGCGCGG
>JBAQGP010000817.1:0-4962 GCA_049287845.1 Solirubrobacteraceae bacterium
GCTCACGCCCAGCAGCGCCGCGGCCTGGCCGGCGATCACGAAGCGATGCTCTGCCGCGAAGCGCAGCAGGGCGCGGTCGGTGTCGGTGATCTGCACCGTCCGTGCGGCCCGTGACCGGGTGCGACGCGGGCGTGGCGAAACGAGCTCCACATAGATAGAGAGCCTGCAGAGGACCGGTTTTCACCCCCCGGCCGGGGAAGATCTCAGACGGGACGGCGCTCAGCGACCGGGATGCGGCAGCGAGCTCGTGTCGACCACCTGGAAGTCACGGCCGCTGAGCCGGCCGAGCTGATGCAGGGCGTCGTCGTTCCAGTGCGGGCTCGGCGCCCCCGAGATGAACCACGGGCTCCCGTTGTCGGCCAGGATCATCCCGTAGGTCTTCAGCGCCTGGGCGACGATCCGAGCCTGACGGGGAAGATGGGAGATGTCGACGCTCGCCTTCAGGCGCACGCGCAGACCCATCGGGGGCGCGCCGGCACCACAGCTGCCCGCCTCATGGCGGGCGGGATAGACGTAGTGCGCGCTGGTGCACGACGCGGTGAAGCGCAGGGCATGGCGGATCGCGCCCGAGGCCGCCTCGCCGTAGACGGCGAGGCCGGCCAGGATGGGGAGGCCCGCGGCGTCGGCCGACGTCCATCCCGCCGGGCGCAGCCTGTCCGAGCGCAGGTTGAAGATCGCTCCGGAGCCCGCCTTCCACCGCACGCCGCGGTTGAGCGGATACGCGGCAAACAGCTCATAGTCGATGCAGGTGTCCTTGTTGACGACGATCACGTGGCGGTCGCCGCTGGAGCGCGGACCGCCCTCGATGGGCACCGTGGGTGGCAGCGGGTAACGGTGACCGTCCGATTCAGAGGCGTACTGGAAGCTGACCGGGACGCGCCGGGTGGCGTCGGTCACGACGGCGTAGGGGATCCCGTTGGGGGCGCCGTCGTAGACCGTCCCGAAATCGGGATGGACGGAGTCGCTCACTCCGATGCGGGCGATGAGCGCCGCCGAGTCTGTGGCCACCGGCAACTTGTCCACGCGCTGGTTCCACGGGTTGTCGGGCGGGAACACCGGACAGCTGGTGCCGGGCAGGATCTGCACATGACTGGCTGTGGGCGCCGCCTGAGCGTGAGCGAGAGCCGCGACCGCGGCCGGGACCGCCAGAATCAGCGGGAGCAGCCTTCGGACGGTCACGACACGACCAGGATGCCCTTGGGCACACATGTGAAAACCGCCTCGTCCACATTGCCGATGTAGTCACCGTCGACCTGGAGCGGGAGCGGACGGTCGTCCAGGCTGGAGACCCCTACCTCGCTCACGCCCCCGTAACCGTGGACGTGCCGGTGGCCCACCACGTGCGAGCGCCCCGACAGCGCCCGCCATCCGATCGACGGGACGTCGAGAGGGTTGGCCCGGCGCAGGACGATGCCCGCCAGGTCGCCGCTGTCCAGCGACGCGCCCTCGGCCATCCGCACCGCCCGGTCGCCGAAATACGTGTAGGGGTGCGCGTTCTGCACGATCGCGGTGACGCCGTCGATGCTCTCCTCACCGATCTGCGCTCGCAGCCGCAGGGGGCGGACGAGGTAGCGGCGGTTGAACGTCTTGACCGCGGCCCAGGTGTAGTACCACTCGCCCAGCCGCGCCTTCAGCCGCGGGTGGGCGTCCACGATCTCGACCACGCTGGCGTCCAGGCCGGCCCCGGCCGAGAACGTGAAGTAGCGGTCGTTGACGCGGCCGATGTCGACCCGGCGGGGCTTCCAGTCGTACGCCATGCCCAGCAGATGCTCGGTGGCATCCACGACATCGGCGGGGATCCCCAGCATGCGGCAGTACACGTTGGCCCGGCCGCCGGGCAGGCAGCAGAGCGGGGTATCGGAGCCGACCAGGCCGTTGGCGGCTTCGTTGACGGTGCCGTCCCCGCCGAACGCGACGACGACGTCATAGCCCTCCGACGCCGCCTCTCGGCACAGCTCGGTCGCGTGGCCGCGGGCCTCCGTGTCGAGGGCGTGGACGTCGTAGCGACCGCGCAAGGCGTAGACGACCAGGTTCTTCAGGCGATCTGACACCGTCGTCGCATACGGGTTGACGATGACCAGCATCCGCCGGCTGGGCACGTCGGCCTGCTCGAGATCGAGCATCGCCTCCAGGCGCGCCAGGGGATCGGACGAGGCGGTGGCCATAGATCGCGGGTGACGGTATCGAGTCCGTACCGCCCCCGCCCTGCGGCCGATATACTGCTCGCCAGACATAGCAGTACGCATCCAGAGGGGTGGAGGGATATGGCCCTATGAAACCCCGGCAACCTCCCGCAAGGGAACGGTGCCAAATCCATCAGGCTCCAACTACAAAGGCCTGGGAGATGTGGCAGGGCGGTTTCATCGACCTCCGACCACTGACCCCGGCGGAGGTTTTTTCATATGCCGCCAGAGTCGCTTCGCTGCAAGGAATGCCACACGGTCTACCCGCTGGACGCCCGCTACGTGTGCGAGCGGTGCTTCGGGCCCCTCGAGGTCGCCTACGCGGCTTTGGACGACGTCGACCCCGACGAGCTGCGCCGGCGCATCCAGGCCGGCCCCCACTCGCTGTGGCGCTATGGGGACTTCCTGCCCGTGCAGACGCTCCCGCACGGGCACCTGCCCGCCGGGTGGACGCCGCTGCTGCGCGCGGATCAGCTCGCCGAGCGCCTGGGCCTCAAGGAGGTCTGGATCAAGAACGACGCCGCCAACCCGACGCACTCGTTCAAGGACCGGGTCGTGTCGGTGGCGCTGGCGCGCGCCCGCGAGCTGGGCTTCGAGACGATCGCCTGCGCCTCGACGGGCAATCTCGCCAACGCGGTCGCCGCCCACTCGGCCGCGGCCGGCCTGGAGTCCTACGTGTTCATCCCCTCCAACCTCGAGGAGCAGAAGGTCCTGGCCACCGGCGTCTACGGGACCAACGTCGTCGGCGTGCGCGGCAACTACGACGACGTCAACCGGCTCTGCACCGAGCTTTCGGGCGATCACGAGTGGGCGTTCGTGAACATCAACATGCGCCCCTACTACGCCGAGGGGTCCAAGACCCTCGCCTTTGAGACCGCCGAGCAGTTGGGCTGGAAGCTGCCCGACCGGGTGGTGGCGCCGATCGCGTCGGGCTCGCTGTTCACCAAGATCGCCCGCGGCTTCACGGAGTGGATCGACCTGGGCCTGCTCGAAGGGGAGCTGCCGACGTTCAACGGCGCCCAGGCCGCCGGGTGCTCGCCGGTCGCCAGCGCCTTCGCCGAGGGCCAGGACTTCTGCCGCCCGGTCAAGCCCGACACCATCGCCAAGTCGCTGGCCATCGGCAACCCGGCCGACGGGCCCTACGCGCTGGACCTCGCGCGGACCAGCGGCGGCACCATCGAGTCGGTCACCGACGACGAGATCCGTGAGGGCATCCGGCTCCTGGCCCAGACCACCGGGATCTTCACCGAGACCGCCGGCGGGGTGACCACCGCGGTCCTGGCCAAGCTCGCCCACCGCGGCGACATCGACCCCGACGAGCGGGTCGTGGCCTACATCACCGGCGAGGGCCTGAAGACGCTCGATGCCGTCCGGGGCACGTTCGAGGCCTGGGAGATCGATCCCAGCGTCGCCGCGTTCGAGGCGGCCAACGAGCGCGTCAGCGCGCTTGCATAAGATGTAGCCGCCATGGCCGTCAGCGTGAAGATCCCCACCCAGCTTCGCTCCGCCACCGAGGGCGAGGCCACCGCCCGGGTCGACGGTGCCACCGTCGGCGAGGTCCTCGACTCGCTCTACGAGCGCTACGCCGAGCTGCGCAGCCGCATCGCCGAAGACGGCGGGCTGCGCCGGTTCGTCAACGTCTACGTCGACGGCGAGGACATCCGCTTCCTCGACGGCCTCGACACCCCGGTCAAGGACGGGGACGAGGTCACCATCCTTCCCGCGGTCGCCGGCGGCTGAACGAGCCCAACGGGCTCAGGTCGCCACGGGCTCGAGGCCGTACGCGTCGAGCCACGGCGTCCGGTAGCCGTCCTGCCACAGCACGGGGAAGAACGCCTCGTCGATCTCGACCTCGCCCGGGCGCCGGTAGCGCGAGTAGATCGGGTGGTTGTGGTCGAGGCTCCACCGAGTGTCGGTGGAGATGAGATGGCTGATGATCGACCGGCGCTGCGCGTCGGCCCGCTGATTGGGCGGGCTGCCGTGAAACGTCCAGCCGTGGTGGATCGCGGCTCCGCCGGCGGGCACCTCGATCGGCACCAGCTCGAGGTCGGTCCCGGCCGGCAGGCAGTCGCGCACGTGGCCCAGCCAGTCGTCGGGCGCGTGGAAGCTGCCGCCCTGTGCCGCGTGCGGCCACTGGTGCGAGCCCCGCACGTAGTAGATGGTGCCGGTGTCCGCCGCGGTGTCATCGAGCGCCATCCAGCAGGTGGTCATGTTGGGCGGGTCGAGGTGGTCGAGGTAGGCCGCGTCCTGGTGGCAGAGCAGCGCCTTGCCCGACGGCGGCTTCCAGATGGCGTTGTCCTGCGCCAGGCGCGCGCCCGGCAGTCCGGCCAGGCGGGCCGTGAACTCCCCGACCTGACGCGCGAGGGTCACCGCGGCGAGGACGCGGTCGGCCTTCCAGACGTTGCACATCTGACGTGTCAGGTCCGCCGGCGTGACGCCCGGGCTGTAGTTGACCTCATCGGGGGCGAGGCCGGTCTCCCACTCATGCTCGAACACGGCCATGAAATGCCGACGCACCTCGTCGAGCACGCCAGGCGCCAGGAACCGCTCCACGATGAGGAAGCCGTCCCGGCGATAGCTCTCGATCTGCTCGGCGGTCGGCTCGATCACGCGCACAGTCTAGGCGCCGTGGTACTGCCGGCTGCTGCCGCGCCGCGTCGGCGGGAATCCGGGGGTGTTCGTCGCGCCGGACACGCGCGCTCGGCGGTCGCAAACCCCCGACCGGCGTGGAGCCGATAAACATGGGCAACAATAGGTCTGAATGAGCGAGCCTGTCCCC
>JBAQGP010000818.1:0-4483 GCA_049287845.1 Solirubrobacteraceae bacterium
CCCCACGCTGCCCCTGCGTGCGGTCGGGCGCCGACGTGCGATGGCCGTCGGCTTGGATACCCAGTCGTGGGGGGCCTGGGCCGGAGACGCGGCCAAGGCCAGCGCCATCCAGACGCTGTTCGCCGCCGCCGGCGGCGCCGCGGTCATCGCCGGGACACGGCGCTTTCCGCGCCTGTGGTGGGCGCCGATGGGCGTGGGCACGGTGGTGTTCGGCGCCGGGCTGGCGGCGCTGGCCCCCGTGGTGCTGGACCCGATCTTCAACGCCTTCACGCCGCTGCCCGAGGGCGAGCTGCGCTCCGACGTCCTGGCTCTGGCCCGCGACGCCGGGGTCACCGTCGGCGAGGTCTACTCGGTGGATGCGAGCCGGCGCACCACCGCGGCCAACGCATACGTCACCGGGCTGGGGCCGACCAAGCGGGTCGTCCTCTTCGACACCCTGCTCGATCGCTACAGCCGCGATGAGATCCGCCTGGTCGTGGCCCACGAGCTGGGCCATGTGCGCCATCGGGACGTCCCCCGCGGCCTGGCCTACGCGGCGATCGTGGCGCCCGCGGCGGCGCTGGCGGTGCAGCGGCTCAGCTGGGAGCTCTCGCCCGCGCGGGAGACCCCCGACGCTCTACCGGCGGTGCTGTTGGCGGCGATGCTCATCACCGTGCCGATCGGCCTAATCGGCAACCGCCTATCGCGCGCCATGGAGCGCCGGGCCGATCACTTCGCCCTCGAGCTGGCCGGCGCCCCCGATGCCTTCGTCTCCTTCGAGCGGACGATCGCGCTGCAGAACGTGGCCGACGTCGACCCGCCTCGCTGGCTGGCACGGCTGCTGGCCACGCACCCGCCGACGGCCGAGCGGATCGGCGCGGCGGTGGCCTTCGCCCAGGCGGAGTGAGCGGGCCAGGTCAGTCCGCGCCGGGCGCGCGGAGCACGATCACGCAGTTCTGACCCCCGAAGCCGAAGGCGTTGGCCGCGGTGGTGCGCACCTCGGCGCGCCGGGCGGTGAGCGGCACGTAGTCCAGGTCGCACTCGGGATCGGGCGTGTGGAGGTTGGTCGTGGGCGGCAGGATCCCGTCGCGGATCGCCAGCAGGCATGTCATCGCCGACAGGGCGCCCGCCGCTCCGATGAGATGGCCCACCATCGATTTGGGCGAGCTGGCGGGGACGTTGTCAGCCTGCCGGCCCAGCGCCATCCGGATGGCGCGTGTCTCCGACGCGTCGTTGGCCTTGGTGGCGGTGCCGTGGGCGCAGATGTAGTCGAGCTCCTCCGGGGAGACTCCCGCGTTGCGCAGCGCGAGCTCGATGGCGCGCGCGGCGTGGACCCCCGAGGGCTCGGGGGCGGAGATGTGAAAGGCATCGCAGGTCAGCGCGCCGCCGGCGACGGTGCCATAGGGGGTGGCGCCGCGACGCGCGGCATGCTCGGCGGACTCGACCACCAGCACCACGGCGCCCTCGCCGAAGACGAACCCGTCGCGGTCGGCGTCAAAGGGGCGGCTGGCCTCCTCGGGCGCGTCGTTGCGCTCAGAGAGCGGCCCCATCAGCGCCAGGCCGGCGAACATCGAGCGGGAGATCCCGGCATCGGTCCCACCGGCAATGACGACGTCGGCCTCGCCGCCGGCGATCAGCCGCCGCGCCTCCAGCAGCGCCGCCGTGCCGCTGGCGCAGGCCAACGCGCTCGCATTGACCGGGCCGTGGACGCCGAGGTCGATCGCGACCTCGCAGGCGGCCATGTTGAGGATGGTCGAGGGCACGAAGTAGGGGCTGAGGTCGCGCGGCCCGTGCTCGATGAGCGCGCGGACGTTGCGCTCGATCTCGGGACCTCCGGCCACGGCGGCGTTGACCACGACGCCGATCTGGTCGGGCTCGGCGGAGGTGTCCAGCCCGGCGTCGCTCACCGCCTCACGAGCGGCGGCGATGGCCAGCTGGCTGAAGCGCGCCGAGCGGCGAAAGCGCTTGGGCCCGAGCAGCGCCTCGCCGTCGAAGCCGTGGATCTCCCCCGCGATCTGGACGGGAAGATCGGACGCGTCGAAGCTCTCGATCGCGGTGATCCCGGAGCGCCCCTCGAGCAGGGCCTGCCAGGTCTCGGGCGCGGTCTCGCCCACCGGCGTGATGGCGCCGATCCCGGTCACGACCGGGTCGCGGCGCTGCCCGTCTCTGGTCACGGGCGCTGGAAGAGGCCGTGCGCGGCGTCGTGCTTGGCCTGCTCGCGCAGCTGGTAGTGCAGCTTCTTGCCGGTGCTGGTCATCGGCAGCTCGGAGACGAAGCGGTATGCCCGCGGTCGCTTGAAGGCGGCCAGCATCGGGTGGCCGGTGCAATGGGCCTCGCAGGCGGCGACGTCCAGGCCGTCGTCGGCGGGCACGACGTAGGCGACCACCACCTCTCCCCAGCGCTCGTCGGCAAGCCCGACCACGGCGGCGTCGGCGATACCGGGGTGCTCGGCCAGCACGGCCTCGACCTGGGTGGGGTGGACGTTCTCGCCGCCGGAGATGATCATGTCGTCCTTGCGGCCGACGATCGTCACGTACTCGTCCTCGTCCCACGTGGCCAGGTCGCCGATGTACAGCCACCCGTCCCGGAAGCGCGCGGCCTGCTCCTCGGGCTGATTGACGTAGGCGTAGCCCGCCTTGACCGAGCGCACCACGACCTCGCCGACCTCGGTCCCGTCCTTGGCGGCGTGGTCATCGGGCTCGGCGTGGCGGTCCTCGTAGATCGTCACCACGGCAACGTCGTCATCGGTGCAGGCCCGGCCGGCCGAGCCCGCGTGCTCGGGCAGGTCAGACGGGCGCAGGAACGTGTTCCAGAACGCCTCGGTCGTCCCGTACCCGTTGAAGATCCGTGGAGTCAGCACCTGCTGGTAGCGCAGGCAGGCCTCCCGGTCCAGGGGCGCGCCCATGGTCACGATGCCGTTGAGCGTCGAGAGATCGCGCGGCCGCGCCGTCTGCTCGGCGGTGAGCATGGCCAGGCTGGTGGGCGCTCCGATGAGGAAGGTGAGGCCGTGCTCCTGGACCCAATCGAGCACGGTGGCCGGGTGAAACTGGCGCAGGGCCACGGCCTCGGCGCCGCAGTAGAGCACCGGGTTCGGGCCACCGGAGTACAGGCCGCCGCGGTGAAACCACGGGGTCATGTTCAGCGTGCGGTCCTCGGGGCTGAGCGGGAAGTGCATGATCACGTCGTGGGCGGAGAGCACGTCGACGATTCCGCTCAGCGACACGCCCTTGGGCATCCCGGTCGTTCCCGACGTGTACAGGCGGGTCGTCTCGTCGTAGGTGCTGACCGCGTCCGGGAGGTCGGGCACCGTGCCGGCGCCCATGAGCTCGTCGAGTGGGGTGGCGCCTCCGGCGCTGTCCCCGACGACCGCGGTCAGTGCGGGCGCGTGCTCGGCGCGCGTGAGGGCGTCGGTCGCGGTCTGGATCAGCCCGGCGTCGTAGATGAATACGCTCGGGCGGCTGTCGTCCAGGACGTGGGCCACCTCCCCGGAGGAGAGACGGAAGTTGATGGGTGCGGCGATGGCGCCCAGGCGCAGGGCGGCGAGCCAGGTGAGGACGAACTCGGCGCAGTTGAACAGGTCAAAGACGACCACATCCCCGGCGGTCAGCCCGTGCGCCTGCAGGCCGGCGGCGAGGCGCCCCGCGTCGGCCCACAGCTCGGCGTAGGTCCAGCGGCGGTCCGCCGCCGGGTCGTGGAGCGCGTGGCGGTGGGCGTAGCGGTGGCTGTTGCGGTGCACGCCGGCGAGGTAGGTGAAGCGGCGCTCGAACACCTCGCGAAATGCGATGGCGTCGTAGCGGTAGGCGGTCTCGCTGCTCAACCGCCGCCCTTTGCCGACGCCCCCGAGGTCGCGAATGCCGACTCGAAGCGCCGACGGACCTCGGCGAGGCGCTCATACTGGCTCAGGGGCTCCCGGCCGAGTGGCATGAGCAGGAACTCCTCGACCCCCGCCTGGCTGTAGGCCTCGAGTTGCTCGACGGCCCCGTCGACGCTGTCGAGCAGGCTCCAGCGCTCGATCTTGTCGATCCCCATGCGGTACTGGCCGCGGATGTGCAGTTCCGCCTCGGCGCGCGCCCGTGCACGGTCGTCATCGATGTGGACGCCGATCAGCAACGCGGTGCCGGGGGCGGGACGACCCTCACGCTCGGCCAGGTCGGCCAGCGTCTGCGCGCGCTCGGTTATCCGCGCGGGCGTGAGCCACATCGGCAGCCACATATCGCCATGCCGGGCCGCCCGTTTGAGCGCTGCCTCGCCGCGGCCGCCGACGTAGATGGGGGGCGGGCTCGCCATGGCGGGCTGAAGCGGTGGGGCGTTGACGGTGATCGTCCGCCCCTCGTAGGTCACGCCCTGGCCGGTGAGCAGGTCGCGGATCACGTGCAGCGCGTCGTCCAGCCGCGCGCCCCGCTGGCGCACCGGGACGCCCGCGGCCTCGAACTCGGCGGGGAACTCGCCGCCGACGCCGACGCCGAGGACCAGGCGGCCCGAGGACAGGTGGTCGATCGTGGCC
>JBAQGP010000819.1:0-5274 GCA_049287845.1 Solirubrobacteraceae bacterium
GTCCTCGGCTCGCTCGCCGAGAGTCACCCCACCCGCGACCAGCTCTCGGCGGGCCAGCATGTCCCGGTGGCGCCACCGGCGGCCTACCTGCTGGTGGCGGCCAGCGCGCTGGTGCTGATCTGGCGCCGGCGGCGGCCCGTATCGGTGCTCGCGGTGTCGCTGGCTGGCGTGCTCGCCTATACCTGTCTGGGCTACTTCGACGGGGCGGCGCTGCTCAACCCGGTCGTGGCGCTGTATGCCGTTGCGGTGGCGGTGCCGACCGTCCGAGCGGTGATCCTCGCGGCCGTGACGATGGTGGCGCTGATGGCCGCCAGCGCGGCCTTCGATCCGTTGGGGGCGACCGCTGGTGGGTTTGTCCTGATCCCCGGCGAGGTTGTGGCCGCGCTGCTGCTGGGGCTGTGGGTGGCCAGCCGCCGCGCCTATGCGCGCCGGGACAGCCTCGAGCAGGCGCGGCGAGCGGTCGATGCCGAGCGGCTGCGCATCGCCCGGGAGCTGCACGACGTGGTGGCGCACACGATGGCCACGATCAACGTCCAGGCCGGTGTGGCCGGCCATGTCATCGCCGAGCAGCCCGAGCAGGCCGCCCAGGCGCTGGAGTCGATCAAGCAGGCAAGCAAGGCGGGCCTTCGCGAGCTGCGCGGGATCCTCAACGTCCTGCGCCAGGCCGACGAGCCCGACGCCACGTCACCGGCGCCCGGTCTGGACCAGCTCCCTGCCCTCATCGAGGGAACGACGCGCGCGGGACTGGCCACTACGGTCACCGTGCACGGCGACCCGCGGCCACTGCCGCCGACGGCCGACCTTGCGGCCTACCGGATCGTCCAGGAGTCGCTTACCAACGCGCTGCGCTACGCCGGCGCGACCGCGATCACCATCTCGCTTGCCTACACCACCGACCAGCTTGAGATAGAGGTGCTCGACGGCGGGCGAGGACTATCGGGCGCCGCGCCGGAGAGAGGCGGGCACGGCATCCCCGGCATGCGCGAGCGCGCCGCCGCGGTCGGCGGCGATCTCGAGGCGGGTCCTGATCCCGCCGGCGGCTTTCGGGTCCACGCCAACCTGCCGCTGAGCGGGTCGTGATTCGCGTCCTGCTGGCCGACGACCAGGCGCTGATCCGCGCCGGGTTTCGCATGCTGCTGGACTCCGCCGAGGACATGGAGGTCGTCGGCGAAGCCGACGACGGCGCCCAGGCGGTCGCCCTCGCGCGCCAGCGACGCGCCGACGTGGTGCTGATGGACATCCGCATGCCGAACGTCGACGGCCTTGAGGCCACTCGGCGCATCGACGCCGACGAGAGCCTGGCTGGCGTCAAGGTGCTGATCGTGACCACCTACGAGACCGACGAGTACGTCTACGAGGCGCTGCAGGCCGGCGCCAGCGGCTTCCTGGTCAAGGACACCGAGCCGGCCGAACTCCTTCACGCCATCCGAGTCGTCGCCGGCGGCGACGCGCTGCTGTCACCCGGGATCACCCGCCGGCTGATCGCAGACATCGCCGCACGCCGCCCCTCCCGCCACGCAGTCCACCCCGCGCTGTCCGAATTGACCGCCCGCGAGCGCGAGATCATGACCCTGGTCGCCCATGGGCTGTCCAACGACGAGATCGCCACGCAGCTGTCCCTCAGCCCGCTGACCGTCAAGACGCACGTCAGCCGCGCCATGCTCAAGCTCCACGCGCGCGACCGCGCACAACTAGTCGTCATCGCCTACCAGAGCGGGCTCGTCGCACTCGACGGCTGACAACGACCACGTTGGACCTCTCTTCGCCCCGCGAGGGCCCTCTACCGGTCAGGCGGCTATGCCCAGCTCGGGAACCGAGGCGTCGAGTCGCCCGGAGTTAGGAGCCCGGCGCGCGGGCGATCCTCAAGCGTGGCAACTCAATCGCGCGACCGGTGGCCGTGTCGCGATCGCAATGTCCGCCGAAGTGATCGCCGAGCCGGACCTGCCCCATGTGCGCAAGCGATTGTGGCGTCGGACTAGTCGCGGTTGCGGTATCTGACGTCGGTGAACGGCCAGTCGGCGGCGAGCCAGCTGTCCACGGTCTCGTGCAGCACGGAGTCCAGTTCTGCCCGACTCGCGGTGACCCAGGACCGCACCTCGGTGATGTCGGGGTCTGCCCGCGACGGGTAGATGTAGACGCAGCCGACGACGACGTCTTCATCATCGAGGACGGTGTACGTGAAGCCGACTCGTCGCTCGAAGTCGTCGGCATGCCTTCGCAGGTCGCGGAGGTTCTCGTCGAGAGACATTCCCTCAGAGGGTGGCCAACGCCAGATTGAAAAACCCGGGGTGGCGCGGATGTGCTCGATGCTCGACATCCAGGCACGGTGGTCGGCGTCGTTGTGCTGGGGTCCGAGCGGCTCCAGGCGGAAGCCCGGACCGCTGAGAGTCAGCGGGACGACGTAGTCACCCGGGACGAACGAGTGGGTCACATCGCGAGCGTACACGCGGCCCTGAGGAGGCCGTGCCCCACAAGGCCTGACCGCAATAGGCGTCGAGGAGTGGTGATCGCCGGCGGAGTGGTCGCGGGTCTAGCTGTGCGGTCGCGAGGCGCCTGCAGCGTCGAAGAGCGCTTCGAGGACGTCTCGTACGGTCCGCCACCGCTGGCCTCCGACGTCTGAGGCGAACCGCCGCTCGATCTGGTTCATGCAGTTGCGCGCCACTTGCAGGCCAGCGAGTCCGCGTGGTGTGTAGCGGACGACCACGCCGCGGCCGTCGGCAGGGTCTGGTTCACGCACGACTAGGTCCAGTCGTTCGAGGTCGTCAAGGGTCTTGGTGACGGCTTGGCGAGTCACCCCGGCCTTGGCTGCCAGTTCGCTGGGTCTCGCCCCGTCTTCGCCGAGGTGGCGCAGCAGGGTGTGGTGACCCGGCTGGATCTCGTCGAAGCCCTGTTCGGCCAGTGCCGCCTGGATCTCCGCGTCCACGGCGGCGGCTCCGTCGCGTAGCAGCACGCCGATGCCCTTGTTCATTCCCCGAAGTTTAGTTCACCAGGTTGACAAGTCAAGGACAACGTGCCAGGCTACTGATTGTCAACCAAGTGAACTACCTGGAATGTTGATCCACCCTAAGGAGGGACAGTCATGAAGGTCTTTCTCACCGGCGCAACCGGATACGTGGGCTCCGCGGTCCTCGCTCGCCTGCTCACAGATGGACACGAGGTCGTGGCTCACGCCCGGTCCGTCAAGTCCGCGGATCGACTGCTGCCGGGGGCGCTCCCCGCGATCGGTGACCTCACCGACGCCGGCTGGCTGCGCGAACACGTCAACCACAGCGACGGCGTAATCCATGCCGCGTCACCCAACGACGCCACCAGCGGGGCCTTGGACACCGCGTTCCTCGACGCGGTTCTGCCGATCCTGGCTGGAAGCGATCGACCGCTGGTGCACACCGGCGGCACCTGGATCCACGGCTCCGGGATCGGGATCGACGAGAACACCCCCGTCAATCCGCCGCCGATCGTCGCCTGGCGCCCGGCGGTGCGCGACCGCGTCCGGGCCGCCGCGTCTGACGGGATCCGGACGGTCATGATCGCTCCGGCCAACATCTACGGCGACGGCGGCGGGATCCCCGCGATGCTCGCCTACGGACCAACAACCGACGACAGCGAACCAGCGCTCCTGGTCGTCGGCGGCGATCAGCACCTCGCCAACGTCCACCGAGCCGACATCGCCGCGCTCTACACGCTCGCGCTCACTGAGGCGCCCGCCGGCTCCTACTACCTCGGCGCCAACCGGGACAGCCCCACGATGACAGAGATCGCCAAGGCCGTCAGCGTTGCCCGCGGATTGGACGGCCGCATCACCCGAGAGCCGCTCGAGCAGTCACGACTGCGCCTCGGACCATTCGCCGACGCCGTACTGATCGACGCGCAAATCGACTGCCAGCATGCCCAGGACCTCGGCTGGCGACCCAGCGGACAGTCGCTGCTCGACGACCTCGCAACCATCGGAAACTCATGAACGCGGTGGTAACCGAGCCCCGGACCTCCTGCCTCTACACCCCCCGAACCGCCAATGGAGCCCCTGTGAATACTGCTTCCCTTGACCCTGCAAACCGCCCTACCGTGATTCGGCGCATTGACTTTCGACCTGGCATGGATATGTGTTGGGAGATCGTGCGCAGCGGCGAGGACACCGATGGTGAACTTCTTGAGGTAAATGGCTGGCTCGGTCCCCACCAACCCAGTCCCCCTGTGCACGTGCACGACAATGCTGAAGACAGTTTTGAGATCGTCGAGGGCCGACTTGACGTGAAGCTCGACGGCACCTGGCGTACCTATGGTCCTGGAGAGCGCGCGGCGGCGCCTCCCGGTCACCGGCACACCCTGCGAAACACTCATGATGAGCCGGTTAGGTTCATTAACCGCCACCGCCCAGCCGCCGACTACGAGGCGTTCTTTCGCGACATGGCGGCGCTGACATCGACCGGGAGGATGGGCGCCGGCGCACCTCACAGCCCGCGTCAGGCGATCTACGCAGCAATGCTATTCAAAGCCCACCCGACCGCGATCCGAACCTCGCGCCTCCAGCGATTTGCATTCGCGTCGCTGTCGGGCCTGGGCCGGATGCTGGGGATGAGCCGATGACCGCGTACACCCCCCGCGCGAAGAACCTGGCCCTGCTGTTGCTCGCGATGACGCAGTTCGTGGTCGTGATCGACGCCTCGATCGTCAATGTCGCGCTGCCGTCAATCGGGCAGGCGCTGCACTTCGGGCGCACCGACCTGTCGTGGGTCGTCAACGCCTACGCGCTTGCCTTCGGAGGCTTCCTGCTACTCGGCGGCCGGATGGCCGACCTGCTCGGACGCCGGCGGATGTTCATGGTCGGCCTGCTCGTCTTCTCGCTCGCCTCGCTCGCGGGCGGAATGGCGCAATCGGAGGGATGGCTGATCGCCACCCGCGCCGTGCAGGGCCTCGGAGCCGCGATCGTCTCGCCGGCCGCCCTGTCGATCATCACCACCACCTTCGCCGAGGGCGCCGAGCGCAATCGAGCGCTTGGCATCTGGGGAGCCGTCGCCGGCGCCGGGGGCGCGGCGGGGGTGCTGCTCGGCGGCATCCTGACCAGCGGCCTGAGCTGGCGCTGGGTCCTGTTCGTCAACGTTCCGATCGGGCTCGCAGCGGCAGCGCTGGCGCCCCGGACGCTGGTCGAGAGCCGCGCCGACGACGACACCAACACGTTTGATCTGCCGGGCGCGGTCACCGTCACCGCGGGCCTGTCGCTGCTCGTCTATGCGATCGTCAACGCGGTCAATGTCGGCTGGGGATCGTCGGAGACGC
>JBAQGP010000820.1:0-20056 GCA_049287845.1 Solirubrobacteraceae bacterium
GACTGGATCAGCGCCACCGTCGTGGCGATGTCGGCGTCGAGGTAGCGATCGCGGTCCAGGAACGCGACGTGCTCGCGCACCCGCTGAACGGCCGCCTGGGTGCGCGGGCTGGCCTGCTCGATCCCGCGCAGCTCCAGCGCCTGGCAGCACGCCATGAGGTGGATGGCGGCGATGTTCTGGGCCAGTTCGACGATGGAGCGAGCGTCACGCGCCGCGATCGTCCCCATCGACACCTTGTCCTGGTTGTGGGCCTCGGTCGAACGCGAGTGGATCGTGGTGGGCGCCGATAGGTGCATGGCCTCCGCCGTCATCGCCGAGGCGCACAGCTGCAGGCCCTTGAAGCCGTGGTGCAGACCCGCCTCCGGGTGGGTGGGCTCAAACCGCTGGATGAGGTTTGCCGTCAGACCCCGGTTGAACTTCTCGTCGACGACGAGCTCGAGCTGGCGGTCGATGAGGTCGCACAAGTTGGCCAGCGCCACCTTCAGCGAGTCCATCGCCTGCCCGATGTGACCGCCGTAGAAGTTGCCGCCGCTCTCAACCCGGCCGGCGGCGACGTTGAACAGCGGGTTGTCATCGGACGAGTTGATCTCAACGCTGATCCACCGTTCCACCCAGTCCAGCACGTCGCGCAGCGGGCCGACCACATGCGGCGCGCAGCGGATCGAATACTTGTCCTGGACCTGGCGATCCAACTCGAGGAACCCGGCGCCGTCCATGCCGCCCTCGAACAGCTCATCGCTGTCGGCGGCGAGGTGGGACTCGGCGAGCAGCTCGCGGATGTGGCGGGCGCTCGTGACCATCCCGGGGTGGGGCTTGGCCTCGTCGAACAGGAACGCGTTGAAATGGCCGCGGTTGCCGAGCACCGCCTCGGAGGCCATCGCCGTCATCAGGTCGGTGAGGTCGGCGAGCTCCCGGGCCGCGGCAGCGGCCAAGCACGCAAAGGCGCTCATGAACGAGGTGCCGTTGGTGAGCGCGAGGCCTTCCTTGGCCTCGAGCAGGAACGGCCCGACCCCGAGCTCCTCCAGAACGTCTGCGGCGCGGCGCGGCACGCCGTCATGCAGCACGTCGCCGTCCCCCGCCAGCGCCCGGCCCACGTAGGTGAGCGGAGCCAGATCACCACTCGCCCCACACGATCCCCGCTCCGGGATGAACGGCACGACGTCGTGGTTGAGCAGCTCGAGCACGCGCTCGATGAGCTCGACCCGCACCCCGGAGTTCCCCTTGGACAGGCAGTTGGCGCGCAGCAGCATGGTCACGCGCGCGACCTCGGGGGGAGCGATCGGACCGGTGCCGACGCCCATGAAGCGCAGGATGTTCTGCTGAAGCTGGCCGGTCTTGGCCGGCGAGATCTGGCGGTGGGCGCTGTCGCCGAACCCGGTGGTGACGCCGTAGATGGGGATCTCGCGCGCGATCAGCTCGTGCTTGAGGCTGCAGCTGGCGCGAACCGCCTCCGCCGAACGCTCGGACAACCTCACCGTCCGATCGCCGCGGGAGACCTCGAGCGCGTCGGAGATGGTGAGGCTGGCGCCGTCAAGATCGAGCGTCGTCCGGCTCGCGGCATGGTCAGGGTGGGCGATAGCAGTCATGAGCAGGATGTTCGCCCAGAGGCATCGCTGGCGCAACGAAGACGCAGCCAATCGCTGATATACCGCAATAGAACGGTGCTTTGGCCGATATTTGGCGCAAGATCATTGCGTTACTCACCCGATGACGCCGAAGAACGCGCATGATGGGGTCGGCCCGGCGCGGAAGAGGAGGACGAATCACCATGAGCCCGCTGCTGGAACTCCAGACGTTCCTGCCCCCGGACATCGAGATCGACCGCCGCGACGACGGCTCGATGGTGCTCCGCGCCCGCGGCGCACCGGCCGATGCGGAGGCATCGATACCAGCGGTGCTCGCGCGGCGAGCGATCGAGCACCCTGACCGCCCGCTCGCCGCCCAGCGAGACTCGGAGGACGGGTGGATCACGTTGTCCTACGGCGAGGCCGAGCGCAGCTCGCGCGCGCTGGCCGCCGCCTTTACCCAGCTCGGGCTGGGCCCCGGCAAGCCGCTGATGATCCTGTCGGGCAACTCGCTGGAGCACCTCCTGGTCAGTCTGGGCGCCTACGCCGCCCAGGTTCCTGTGATGCCGATCAGCGTCGCCTACTCCCTCATGAGCGCGGATCACGCGCGGATCAAGGCCATCGCCGACCTGACCGAGCCCGGCTTGGTGTTCGCCGATGACGCCGGGGCGTTCGGCGGCGCCCTCGACGCCCTTGCCCCCGCCGCCTCCCGCGCCCTCGTCGCCCGCGGTGAGCGCGACGGAGCATTGCGTCTGGACGACCTGCTCGCGATCGACCCGAGCGAGCAGGCCGGCGCCGCCGGCGATCCCGGGCCCGACACGGTCGCCAAGCTTCTCTTCACCTCGGGCTCGACCGGCATTCCCAAGGGCGTCGTCAACACGCACCGGATGCTGTGCTCGAACCAGGCGATGCTCCAGACCATCTGGCCCTTCTTGGCCGACGAGCCGCCGATCATGGTCGACTGGCTGCCGTGGAGCCACACGTTCGGGGCCAACCACAACCTCAACCTGGCCCTGTTCAACGGCGGCACCATCTACATCGACGACGGCAAGCCGGCGCCGGCGCTCTTCCCGCGAACGATCGCCGCGCTCACGGACATTCCCCCCACCCTCTACTTCAACGTGCCGGCCGGGTATGCGCTGCTTGCACCCGCGCTGGAGAACGACGCCCGGCTCGCCGCACGGTTCTTCAGCCGGCTGCGCTTCATGTTCTATGCGGCCGCGGCCCTACCCGACGCGCTGGCCACCCGGCTGCGAAAGCTGGCTTCAGATCATGCCGACCACGAGGTCCCGCTCACCTCGAGCTGGGGCACGACGGAGACGGCTCCCTGCGCTACCAGCATGCACTACCTCGGCGCTCCAACCGGCTGCATCGGCGTCCCGATCCCCGGTTGCACGATCAAGCTCGCGCCGGTGGGCGACCGGCTGGAGATCCGGGTCAAGGGCCCCCACGTCACCCCCGGCTACTTCCGGGCACCGGAGCTGAGCAGGGCCGCCTTTGACGAGGACGGCTTCTACCGCTCCGGGGACGCGGTCAGGCTGATCGACGAGCAGGACCCCAACCAGGGCCTGCTGTTCGACGGACGGATCGCGGAGAACTTCAAGCTGCTCACCGGGACATGGGTCGCGGCGGGCGCGCTGCGGACCGGCCTGATCAGCGCCGCCGGCGTCCTCAGCGACGCCGTCATCTGCGGGCAGGACGCCGGGTATGTGGCCGCCATGGCGTGGGTCAACCAGGCCGAGGCGCGAAGGCTGACGGGCGCGACGGAGGACGTCGCGCTCGACGACGCGAGGCTGCGCTCCCACCTGGCACGCGCGCTGCGGACGCTGAACGCGGATGCCGGCTCGGCCTCGCGCATCGAGCGGCTGCTGCTCCTCGCCGAGCCGCCCAGCCTGGACGCCGGCGAGATCACCGACAAGGGCTATCTCAACCAGGGCCGCACGCTGCAGTGCCGCGCGGCGGAGGTGGCCCGGCTCTATGCCGAGCCCGCCGCGAGTGACGTGATCAGCGCCCCGGACGACTGATCGCCCGGCACCGCGGGGCGTCCGCGCGGCGTCCGGCCGGCGCGCTTTGATGCCTCGTTCGCGACATGACGGTGTTCGGAGGCGGCAGAGGTCCGCGAGACCGGGGTGCGCCCCAGCTGGGGCGGGACTTTGGCTGGCTGTGGACGGCCTACGCGGTGAGCGCCTACGGAACCGGGCTCGGGTTCGGAGCCTTCGCGATCATCGCGATCCGGGTGCTTCACTCGGGCCCCGCGCAGGTGTCGGCGCTGTCAGCGTCCGGGCTCGCGGTGGGAGCGGTGGTGGCGGTCCCACTCGGGCCATGGGTGGAGTTCCGGCACAAGCGGCCGGTGATGGTGGCGATGGACCTCGTTCGCTTCGCGGCATTGTTGAGCATCCCCCTTGCCTACGTCCTGGGCGGCCTGACCTTTCTCCAGCTCGTCGTGGTGTCGGTGATCCTCGGCGCCGCCAAGATCGCGTTTCGCGCGGCCAGCGGCGCGTATCTGAAGACGCTGGTGGCGCGCGAGGACCTGCTCGCCGCCAACGGGCGGTTCGAGGCCACCACGTGGAGCGCGACCGTGGTCGGTCCGCCGCTCGGCGGCGCCGCGATCGCGCTCTTCGGCCCGGTGATCACGGTGATGGCCGACGCGGTCAGCTATCTGCTCTCGGCTCTCGGGATCCGTGCCATCGGAGGCGGCGAGTCGCGCCCGGTGCGCACCGCCGCGCGCCAGCGGCCTGGCGACCTCCTGGACGGGTGGCGGTACATCCTGGCCGACCCTCCGCTGCGCCGGGTGTTCTTCAACGTGCTCCTCGTCAACGGCTTGATCATGGCCACCGAGCCACTGCTGTCCGTGCTCATGCTGGCCCGGCTGGGCTTTGCCCCATGGCAGTTCGGGCTCGCCTTCGCGCTGCCCTGCGTGGGCGGAATGATCGGCGCCCGTCTGGGGCGCCGGCTCAGCGCGCGGTTCGGGCCCCAGCGGGTCATGCTCGCCTCGGGCGCGCTGCGCGCATGCTGGCCCATCGGCCTGGCCTTCATCGGCCGCGGCCTCCCCGGGATCCTGCTGGTCATCGCCCTCCAGTTCGGGCTGGTCACCTGCATCGGCGTCTTCAACCCGCTGATGGCGACTCACCGGCTGGAGCAGACCGCTCCTGACCGCGTCGCCAGGATGCTGTTGGCCTGGTCGGTGTCGACCAGCGCCGTAATCGCCGCCCTCACCGCGCTGTGGGGCGTGCTGGCCGCCGTCACCGGCCCGCGCGTGGCGATCGCGGTCGCGGGGGCGTTCCTGCTGGCCACTCCGCTGCTCCTCCCACGGTCAGGCCGACTCACGCCCGCCGTCGAGGTGCACGATGCCGGGGAGATCACGATCGTCACCGGACGGGCTGCCGGCGTGGCCGCGACCGGCGCGCCGTCGGTCGACTAGGGTTGTGGGAGCGTGGCGAAGCGAGTCCGAGGGAGAGTACGAGTGGGACGGTTTGAGATTTCAACGCACGGCCGGTTGCAGGACTGGATCGCGGCCGAGAAGGGCTACTTCGAGCAGGAGGGCCTGGACTACGAGCTCGACGTGCGGGCCCAGCAGAACGCCGACCAGGACATCGAGCCGACCGGACAGGACATCCGGACCGGGGCCTACGAGCTCTACCGCGTGGGCGGCGGCGGCAAGAAGGGCATGAGCTGCGCCTGCCACTGGGCGGTCAACCAGGCAGCGGGCGACCACGCGGGACGCATGTGGGGCCGCTGCTACTCCGTGCTGCCCAGCGGCATCTACGTGCTGCCGGACTCCGAGGTCCAGCGTCCGGAGGACCTGGCCGGCGTCGACCTGGCCGTGGGCTATCACTCGGGAAGCCATTTCTCGACGATCCAGGCGCTCGAGGCGATCCTGGACCAGGACGACGTCAAGCTGCGCTTCGGCGGCATGCCGTATGACCGGGTGGACGCGCTTCTGTCAGGCGCGGTGGCGGCGGCGGCGATCTGGGGCGCCCCGACCTACCTCGTCGAGCAGCAGGGCTGCCGCAAGATCCTGGACACCACGTTCATGGCCGGCTTCATGTTCGAGTTCGAGACCGACCCGGCCGACGTGGAGAAGTACTTCAACGCGCTCAAGCGTGCGCAGATGGAGCTCGACCTCCAGCCCGAGCCCTACAAGCAGCACTATCTCAAGGAGATCCCCGAGCGCTTCCACGGCATCATCGACGTGCGGCGCTTCGGGCCCGGGGAGCGGATCGTGTTCCTGCCCTATACCGCTGACTCCTACGAACGCTCCCAGCAGTGGATGCGCGAGCGCAGCCTGTTCGAGTCGGGCGAGGCACCGGCCCCGTTCGAGTCGGTGGTCCAGGTCTAGCGCACGCCGGACCCTGCAGTGCAACCACTGGATGCTGGACGTCGCCTTCGTCGAGTGACGGACTAGCTCCGGCGGCGGCCGTGCATCACCGTGTCGCGGATGGTGACGGGCGTCCCCTCGGGCCCCGGGACGGTGCGCTCCGGGGCACCCGCGGTCACGATCTCCCAGGCCTCGGGGTCCAGGAACGCGGCCAGCTCGTCGGCGGTACAGAACAGCTCCGGGACGTTGGGGCGTAGCCCGGGGATCTCGAGATCCGACGGATGATGGGCGGTGACCAGCAGGTCACCGCCGGGGGCCACGGCCTCGGCCAGGCGCTGCATCGACGGTTCGCGTACCTCGGGCGGGAGATGCAGGTACTGCGAGGTGACGAGCTCGTAGCTGCCGAGCGGCGTCCATTCATCAGCGAAGAGATCGACCTGGCGCCAGGTGATGCGCTCAGCGATGTCAACGCCGGAGTCTTTGGCGTTGCGCGCGGCGCGCTGCAGGCCGACCGGCGAGACGTCGGCGCCCGTGACCTCCCATCCCTGCCGCGCCAGCCAGATCGCGTCGGCCCCCTCGCCGCAGCCGACGTCGATCGCTCGGCCCGGCGCGAGGTCGGCGACCTCGGTGAGCAGGTACGGATTCGGCTGCCCGCTCCACACGTGGCGGTGGCCGGCGTAGCGATCATCCCAGTATCTCTGGGTGAACATGTCACGACGGGTCATACGTCAGAGTGTGACCGCTCAAGCCTGGTTCTGTCTTGATTGCCGATATGGCAAGCCAACCGGAGAGACTCGAGTCGCGCGTGCGCCACCGTATGCGTCAGCTGCGCGCTGAACGAGAGCTCACCCCGGCCGTGGTCGCACTGCGGCGGGCTCCGATGACTAGAAAACGGTGCTTCGGGGTACCGGTTGGGCTGAGATGGCGCCCCCGTCCCCTCGACGTGTCCCTGTACGTGCCCGCGTGCTGGCGCTCGGCGCCATGGTCTGTGGGTGCGGCGGCCTGACCGCCGCGCCGGCGCTGGCCGTGGTGCCGTCACCTCCGCCAGGCGCGCCCGCAGTGGAGTCCGCCCCGTCGAGCCTCGTCGGCCTCAACCCGCAGCTGCCGCCGGATGTCATCTCCGCGAGCGCCGCCCCGGGCAGCCGCTGGACGCCGGAGAAGGCGGTGTACGGATCGGCGTCGACCAACGACATCGCCGTCAAGGGCGCCGGCGGCACGACGATCCGCGTCAACGAGATCTATCCCACAAGCGGGTCCGGTGCGCCGGCCAACGGACCGTTCCCCGTCCTTTTGACCATGACGCCGTACGGCAAGGGCCAGGGCGGGACGAGCGCTCCGGGGTCGGCGGCATCGCCGGCCAGCGGCTCCGCGACGGGCGGTGCGGACAACTACCTGGTCCAGCGAGGCTACATCGAGGTCGTCGAGGACGTTCGCGGCACCGGCGATTCCCACGGGAGCTGGGGGCTGTTTGACCCGATCCAGCAGCGCGACGCGATCAAGGTGCTCAGGTGGGCAGCGCACCTGCCCCACTCCAGCGGGCGCGTCGGAACCTACGGGCCGTCCTATCTGGGCATCGACCAGCTCCTGCTCGCCGGGGCGGTGAGCCCGCACTCGCCCCTGAAGGCGATCTTCCCCATGGTTCCGGCCAACGACGTCTACCGCGACACGTCGTTCATGGGCGGACTGCTCGACTTCGAGTTCGCCGAGACCTATCTGGGGCTCACCGGCGCGCTGAACACGATCAACCCACTCAGCGACGCCGCCTCAGATCCCACCCTGCTCTCCGATCTCGCCGGCGTCGAAGCCGACCACGCCAACGGGCTGGCCAGCTACCACGCGGCCCAGACCGAGAACATCCTCAGCGGTGGCGCAGAGGCCTACGACGGCTCCTACTGGCAGGCCCGCAACCCGGAGAACGTGCTGGCCCGCGTCGCCGCCAACCACATCCCCGCCTACATGGTGGGGGGAGAGTTCGACATCTTCCAGAACGGCGAGCCGTTCAACTACGCCGAGCTGCAGAACGCCTGGGCCCATCGCGGGACCACCGCGCCGATGCAGTCCGGACAGCGCACGACGGGCCGCTATCAGCTCATCGTCGGGCCGTGGGAGCACCTCAACGGCTCGTCGGTCAACGTCGACCCCCTCGAGCTGGAGTGGTTTGACACATGGCTCAAGGGCGAGAAGACCGGCATGGCAAGGACGCCGACCCCCCTGCACTACTACGACCTGGGCAGCGGGAAGTTCACCGAGACCTCGACGTATCCATTCAGCCGGGCGACCCCCACGCGCCTGTACTTCGGGGCGGGCGGCACACTCACCAGCTCCGAGCCGCCCGCCGCTTCCGTCTCGTCGTCGCCGATCCCGGGCCTGCCCGTGCCCGTGCCGGTGCGGGTGCCCGTGCCCGTGCCCCTACCGGTGCCCGTGCCCGTGCCGGTGCCCGTGCCCACGGTGCCGGCCGCGACCGGCGACACGCTCGTCTGGAGCCCGAGCGGCGTGCCCTGCGGGCGGCCGATCGACCAGTGGGCGATGGGAGGACTCTCGGTTCCCGCGGGCTCGGCCGGCCTGTTGGCCCCATGCGCCACCGACGACCGTCTCGCCCAGGCTGGTCCGTGGGCCACGAGCTACACCTCCGCGCCCCTGACTCACGCCACCACGCTCGGCGGGCCGGTCACCGCCACCGTGTACGCCAGCGCCACCACCTCACAGACCCAGCTCGTCGCCGAGCTGGAGGAGGTCACCCCGGACGGGACCTCGTATCCGCTCACCGAGGGCGCGCTCCTGGGCTCGCTGCGCTCGGTGAACCCGAGCCGGTCCTGGACTGCGGGCGGCATGACCGTGCTGCCCTACCACCCGTACACGCAAGCGTCGGCCAAGCCCGTCAGCCCCGGGACCATGACCCCGTATCAGATCCAGATCTTCCCGACGCTGGTGACAATCGCCTCCGGAGACAGGCTCCGGCTCACCCTCTCCACCGCGGACACCCCGCACCTTACCCCGCTGCCGCCCGAGCTCCCGAGTCTGGCCGGCGGCGTCTACACCGTCGGTCGCTCCGCCGACGCGCCGTCGTCGCTGACGTTCGAGACGCTGGGCTCGTAGAGACGCGCGCGCACGTTCGCCGATTCCTGACGCGGCAGAGCGCACGCCAGCCGTTCCCGGTGTGCGCGCTCTGTCGCATCAGCGGGCCGACCGCTCACAGCACACACCGCGAAATGCCGGGGTGCGCGCTCTGATCATGCCGGCCGCGCCGGTCCTGCCGGCCGTGCCGCCCGTGCCGGTCGCCGCCGTCTCCCAGCCATTCCGATGTCCTCGTTCGTCGCAGCTCAGAAACCCTAAGCCGGAGGAATGGACCGGGTCAGGTAGCGCTGGATCGTGGGAGCGACACCGGCCACCACCTCGTCGGTTGACAGGGAGGCGAGGGGCTGAAGGCGCAGGATGTAGCGGCAGAGCCCCAGCCCCATGAGCTGGGATCCGATCAGCGCGGCGCGGCGTTGGGCGTCGGCGTACTCCAGGGACACCAGGGGGCCGACGATCATGCGGTCAAACGTCATCTGGAGCTGCTCGGCCACCGACTCGTTGGTGACCGCCGTCCGCAGCAGGAAGACGAGCATGTCCTCGCTGGGATCGCGCTCCCACCGGGCGACGAAATGACGGACAAGCACCTCGCCGCGCCGGCGGGGCGGTGCCGAGCCAAGGTCGGGCGGGTCGAGATCGATGGTTGCGGCGGCCGCGAACAGGCCGGCCTTGGACCCGAAGTAGCGCATGACCATCGAGGCGTCGATCCCCGCCTGCGCGGCGACGGCCCGGATCGTCGTCTGCTCATAGCCGCGGGCAGCGAACGCGTTGCGCGCGGCATCGAGGATGGTCCGGCGCGTGCGCTCCGAGCGCGGACCGCCCACCCCGAGAGGATGCGAACGCGCAGCGGCAGTGCTCGGTGCGTGGGGTGGCATCTGCAACGCAACGCTACCTGAGCCAACGGACGTTTGCCACCAACCGTTGACTTTGATCGCCGCACGGGGTAGCCTCCGATATGCCAACAAGCGTTGGCATTTGCCTTCGAAGAGGACGACAACAATGCGATCACGCTCTCAGATCTTTCATCGCGTCCGGGTCCCGCTGGGGCTGGTGGCGCTCAACGTGGCCTTCGCGGCCGCGTTCATCGGCACGGCCCTGAGCGCCTACCACGAGCCCACCCCCCACGCCGTCCCCTTCGGGATCGTGGCGCCGGCGCGGGTCACTCAGGCCGTGCACGGCACCCTCGAAGCCCGCTCGCCCGGGGCATTTGTCCTACGTGCCTACGCGAGCGAAGCTCGGGTCAGGGTGGCGATCACGGCGCGCGAGGTCGACGGCGCGCTCATCGCCGCCCCGCGCCGCCTGACGCTGCTGATCGCGCGGGCCGGAGGCTCGGCGCCCGCGCAGCTGCTCACCACGACGTTCACCGGCGTGGCCGCCCAGTCGCGCCGGCCGCTCGACGTCGTCGACGCGGTTCCCGCACTGCGAGACGACTCCCTCGGCCTGTCCTCGTTCTTCACGATCCTGTGCGTCCTCTTCCCCAGCCTGGCCACCGGCGCGGCGTCCGCACATCTCTTCCGCCGCCACCGGACCGTGTGGCGGATCGCCGTGCCCGTCGCCGCCGCGGTGACCATCGGCCTCACCGCTGCGGCCATCGCCGCCGGTATCACCGGCTTTGGTGACTACCTGGCCGTCGCCGGGATCGTCGCGCTGTTCTCGCTGGCCATCTCGGCCCCGACCGCGGCGCTGGGCCGGATCAAGCTGCCGCTCATCGGCCTGGCCATCGTCACCTTCCTCATCATCGGCATTCCGGCGAGCGGCGGTCCGTCGGACCTGGGCGCCTTCGGACCCGGCTTCCTGCGCGCGCTGAACCCCGTGCTGCCGTTGGGCGTTGCCGCCGATGCGGTGCGCAACACGGTGTACTTCCACGGCCATGACACCACCGGGTATCTGTGGGTGCTCGGTGCCTGGGCCGCCGCGGGTATCGGCGTTCTGCTCGTGCATCCCACGCGCGCCTGGCTGCGCGCCCTGCTGACGCACTACGGCTTGAGGCTCAGGCGCCGTCGTGGAGCACGCGCACCGAGTGCGACGAGAGCTCCCAGTGGCGGCACCCGACCGGCGTGAAGGTGATACTGCCCCGCGAAGCCCGGATGCGGAGCTACTCGCCGGCGCGGCTGGGACGTCGCGTCAACGGGCTGACCGCGCCGAGGTGGCCGATCTTGTCCGGATTGACGATCGAGCGGATCGTCTTGACCGCCCCGTCCGCGATGTCGAGTGCGATGACAGTGACGACGAGGCCGTCGAGGTCGCAGACGACGGCGCCGGGCTGGGCGTTGACCAGGGCCGGCTCGAAGCGCAGGTTCAGCCGACGGTTCTGATTGGCGAATGCCGTGAGGAGGTGTACGACGCGGTCGCGGCCGTGGATGGGCTCCGGCAGCGCCGCGGCCTTGCCGCCTCCGTCGCCCACGAACACGGCGTCCTGAGAAACGAGGCGCAACAGCGCGTCGATGTCGCCGTCGCGAAAGGCGGTCAGGAACTCCTCGGCGACCTGAGCGCGCCGGCGCGGGTCGGCGTCGAACTGCGGCCGGTCGGGGTCGAGCCGGCGCCGGGCCCGGACCGCGATCTGGCGGCAGCCGGCCTCGCTGCGGTCGACCATGCCGGCGATCTCGTCGAACCGGTAGCTGAACACGTCGTGCAGGAGAAAGACGGCACGCTCCGTCGCTGAGAGCTGGTCCAGCATCACCAGGTAGGCGATCGACAGCGAGTCGCTCAGCTCGGCACTCTCGGCGGGCGCCTCATCCACACGCTCCACCACGGGCTCGGGCATCCACGGGCCCGGGTACGTCTCGCGGCGCACGCGCGCCGAGCGCAGGTGATCGATGGCCACTCGGGTGACGACCGTCGTCAGGTACGCCTTCGGCGAGTCGACCGTGGTCCCGATGGCCAGCGCCTGCTGCATCCGGAGGTAGGCCTCCTGGACGAGATCCTCGGCGTCGGACACGCTGCCCACCATCCGGTAGGCAAGCGCGAACATCAGTGGGCGCAGATCCTCGCTCATCAGCTGTCACGGCCCCTGGTCCTGTCTCGTCTCAGAGCCTGTCACAACACCTGGCACAGCGAAGGAGACACGATGAGCAGCCTTTCATCCCTCAAGCACACGAAGACCGTCCTCTTGACCACCTACAAGCGAGACGGCACTCCGGTCGACACCGCGGTGAGCCTCGCCTTTGATGGCGACCGTGCATTCTTCCGCTCCTATGACAAGGCGTGGAAGACCAAGCGGCTGGCGCGCAACCCGACGGTGAGGGTGGCGCCGGCCACGGTGCGCGGCACCACCACCGGCCCGGCCGTCGAGGCCCAGGCCACACTGCTGGATGGCGAGGAGGCGCGCCTCGCCGCCCGGGCGCTGGCGCGGCGCCATCGCGTGCTGCACATGGTGATCGTGCCGCTGATGCACCGCCTCAGCCGGTACCGGACGATGCACTACGAGCTGCACTCCCGCGAGGCGTGACCGGCGCGCCTGACCCTCGGGCGGGCTACAACAGCTTGGCCAGGCGGACGTCGGCCGCGTTCCCGGGGTCGACCAGCGCCTCGAGGGCCGGCTCATAGGACGGGAACGACAGCACGCCGCCATCGTGCAGGACCATGAGAAAGCGATCGAGGGTGGACAGGAAGGCACGGTCGTGGGAGACCGCCACGACCGTGCCGACGAAGCTGTCCAGCGCCTTCTCCAGAGCCTCGGAGGAGTCGGTATCGAGGTTGTCGGTCGGCTCGTCGAGCAACAGCAGGTTGTGGCCCTCCAGCTCCAGGATGAGCACCTCGAGCCGCGCCTTCTCGCCACCGCTGAGCACGTCGTAGGAACGCCGCGCCGCCTCGGCGAGGCCGTAGCGGGCCAGCGCCGCCATCGCCGCCTGAAGCTCGCCGCGCTGGGCCATGACGATGTCCAGAACGACCTGTCCGGCGAAGTCGCCGCGGGACTGGAGCTGGGTGAAGAAACCGGTGGAGACCCGGGGACCGACACGAAGCTCGCCGGCGTCGGGCTCCCGACCCCCGGCGAGCACGTGCATCAGCGCGCTCTTGCCCGAGCCGTTGGGCCCGATCACCCCAACGCGCTCGCCGAAGTGGATCTCATCCGAGAACGCCGAGACCAGCTCGGCGATCTGCAGCGAGCGCAGGTCCAGCACGATCCGCGCCGAGTCGCTGCCGTGGATTTGCACGGCGATGGCCTGGTCGGCGACCGGCGACGGTGGCGGCCCGGGAGCGCGGAACCGGCGCCAGCGCGTCTCCATCGCGTCCGCGCGCTTGGCCCAGTCCGGCGCGTAGCGGGCGCGCTCCTTGAACGTCTTCATGAGGCGAAAGAGGCGGCGCTCCTCCTCGTGCCAGCGCTTGACGGCGTCGCCGAGTCGCCGCTGGCGGTCCTCGCGGGCCTGGGCATAGGTGGCGTACGAGCCGCCGTGCACCCAGGCGCCGTTGCCCTCCAGGGTGACGATCGCGCCGAGGGCGCCCGCCAGCACCGCGCGGTCGTGGGAGATCATCACGATCGTCTTCTTGGACGCACGGATCCGCCGCTCGAGCTCCAGCTTGGCCGGGATGTCGAGGAAGTTGTCGGGCTCGTCGAGCAGCAGCACGTCGGCATCAGAGGCGAACAGAACGTCGAGGACGAGCTGCTTGCGCTCGCCGCCCGACAGTGTCCGGGCCGGACGATCGGCGATCTCGTCAAAGGAGGCGCGCACGATGCGCCGGCACGACGCATCCCAATGGCCCTCCAGCTCATAGCCGCCCAGCGACGACCAGTCCGCGATCGCCGCGCCCAACTTGATCCCTGCCGCCGCGTCGCCCGCCTCGAGCTGCGCCTCGAGCGCCAGCATGCTCTCGCCCGCCTGGCGGACCGCGCGCGGCGCCAGCGAGAGGAGCAGCTCCCGGACGGTGCGACCGTCATCGCCGAGCCCGACGTCCTGGGCCATGTAGCCGACGGTCCCGCCGACCGCGTGCTCGCCCTCGTCGGCCGCGAGGGCACCGCCCAGGACCTTCAGCAGCGTGCTCTTGCCCACCCCGTTGCGGCCGACCAGCCCGACGTGCTGACCGGGCGAGACGCGGAAGGAGACGTCGGAGAACAGCAGGTCTCCGCCCGGATGTGCATAGGCCAGCCCCGACACCGCCACGTGTGCCACGCGCTCATTTTCGCAGCTCCGGGCCGATGATCGCGGGTGGGGCTGGGGCCTAGGGCGTCGAGGCGCCGCGGCCGAGCGTGGTGAGCTTGTCGGGGTTGCGCATGACGTCGAGCGAGGTAATGCGCCCGCGGTCGATCGTGACGGCCACCACGCTCGGATCGCGCCCGATCTCCAACAGCAGCCCCGGCACACCGTTGACGGCGATGACCGAGCCGATGAACCGGTCTCCGTAGTGGCCGGACATCGCCGTGAAGATGCGCGCCACGCGCTCGGCGCCGGCGAACACCGTGCGGGCCGCCGGCACGAGGCCACCGCCGTCGCTGCGGAACGTCACCGATGGATCCAGCAGCCCCAGCAGCAAGGCGAGGTCTCCGTCCTGGGCCGCGGCGAGAAAGGCCTCGACGATCTGACGCTGTTCCGTGGCAGGTGCGGGGTAGCGGGGGCGGCGGGTCTCCACCGCGGCCCGGGCCCGCGCGGCCAGCTTGCGAGTGGCAGCGGGCGTGCGGCCGACGATATGCGCGACCTCTTCGAAGGTGTAGCCGAACACGTCGTGCAGCAGGAAGGCGCTGCGCTCCGCGGGTGAGAGCGACTCGAGGACGATGAGCATCGCCATGCTCACGTCCTCGTCGAGGTCGGCGCGGCGCGCCGGGTCGGCGCTGTCGTCCGCGCTCTGCACCACCGGCTCGGGGAGCCACGGCCCCACGTAGTGCTCCCGGCGTGCCCGCGCCGAGGTGAGAGCATCGAGCGCCAGCCTGCTGATGACCGTGGTGAGCCAGGCTCGGAGATCGCGGATCTCGGCGCGGTCGGCGCGCGCGAGCCGGAGCCACGCCTCCTGCACCAGATCCTCGGCGTCGCTGAGGCTGCCGAGATGGCTGTAGGCGACGCGCCGCAGATACGGGCGCAGGCGGTCGAACTCGGCGACGGTTCGCTCCGGCGAGGCCGGGCGCAGGCGCGACCCCGCGTGCGCGCAGTCGCCCACGGCCGCGCTCCGCCTAGCGTCCATTGCCGGCGCCCGCCGGGGCGTCGAACATGCCGGGGTAGTAGTGGCCCGCCTCGGCCTGGGCGGTGATCATCAGCCGGTTCCAGGCGTTGATGACCGTGACCGCGAACACCACCTGGCTGAGCTCCTCGTCGGTGAAAGCGGCCCCGGCGCGCTCCCAGACGTCGTCGGGCACCCCCCCGCCGGCGATCTCGGTCATCGCCTCACAGAGCTCCAACGCGGCACGCTCGCGCGCGCTGTAGAGCGCGCTCTCGTGCCAGGCGCTGAGCATGTAGAGCCGCTCCTCGGTCTCACCCGCGGCACGGGCGTCCTTCCAGTGCATGTCCAGGCAGAAGGCACAGCCGTTGATCTGCGAGGCGCGGATCTCGATGAGGAGGCGCAGCCCATGGTCGAGCTCGAGCGAGCGCGAGAAACGGAACATCGCTCCGTACTGCCGGGGCGCGACCTCAGGGAGCTGCATCCGGCCGGCGGGAATGGTGGGGGTCATGGCGATCTTCTCCTGTCTGATGGCCTACAACTCCGAGGACGACGCAGGGCGGGGTGGTGTGACATCTGCGCGCCGGCGAAGGTCCGTCACCCCTCGATCTTAACCCGGGGTGGAGGCGGCCTCAGTCGCGGTAGCGGCCGCGTCGGCCAGGGCGGTCGCCGCTTCGGCGAGGGCCGCCGGCTCCGCGGCGACGTTGGTCTCGGTCCATTCGCCCCAGGTCACCAGCGGGAGCTTGATCTGGTAGCGGTAGACGGTGCCGTTGTCGTTGACCAGGTAGGTGTCGACGGCGCCGGCCTGGTGGTGCAGGACGAGCTGGCCGGCGCTCTCGGCCAGGCGCGCGAGCGCCTTGAAGCTGGTGACGTCGACGGGCGGCCAGCCGAGGTCCTCGCCGACCGTGATCGGGACGAGCAGGTGCCCGTAGCGCGTGCGGATGCGAGCGGCCTCGTCGAAGGCCTGGTTGCGCTTGAGCAGGACGGCCAGCAGGATCGACAGAGCCGCGGTGAGCAGGAAGCCGCCGAGCGCGATCCACGCGATTGTCGAGTAGCGCAGGACGTGGCCGGCGATGCTGAGGGCGTTGGGGACGGAGGAGACGGTCGCCACCTTCCCCGGGGCGGTCGGGGTGAGGCCGGTCTGAGTGGAGGGGGCGCTGCTTTCGGCGGTACCCGCGGCGGCAGGGGGCGCGCCGCCACCGGGGATCAGCTCCAGCGGCTGAAGCTCGAAGCTCGCGACGGGCGCGAACGTCACATCCACGGGCCGGCCCGCCACGGTACCGGTGACATGCACCTTCATCGCGATCCCGAGGCTCGCCCCCGCCGCCGAGATACCCGTCGCGTTCTGGACCTGATCCAGGAGCGCGCGGACAGCGCCGAGGTCGATCGTGGCGGGGGTGCTGATCGCCGCACCCCTGAAGCGGCGCACTTCGGAGAGCGCGATCTGGCGGCTCCAGCCGTTCGGACCGGTCAGCTGCAGCAACACCTGCTGGGTGCCGCGCAGCCGTGCGGGGGCGTCAGCCGAGAAGCGATAGGCGACATCGATCCCGATGCGGTGGACGAGCTGGAGGAAGATGGGGTCGCCGGTGTTCAGTGTCCCGCCGGGGTACACCGGGCCGCGGCGTGCGCTCGCGTGGTAGGTGATGCGCCCGTCCTGCGTGTACCGAACCTGGCGCGTGACGCTCTTGACTGCCGGACGCGTCTGCGCGTAGGCGGCGACGGCAGCACACGCCACCGCGAGGGTGGCGACGCCGAACAGCAGCGAACGCACGCTGACGCCCAGGGGGGCCCCGCGCTGAGACGAGGTCACCGGTGAAACTCCTTGGCGAGCGGGTCGATTGCCACGACTTCTCCGCCGATCACGCCGCCGCTTGGTCTGGCCGGTGCCGATCAGCAGCAGTGCCACGAGCGCGCAGAGCACGGCCCCCGTGATCGGGGAGTGCAGGACGCCGAGGATGGCCCCGCCGCGTGGCACGTGCACCCACAGCGTCCCGATCAGCTGCGAGCGGGTGGGGTGCGTCGGATCGAGGAAGCTGTTGTTGTCCCCCTTGAACACATAGCGGCCACCGTGAATCTCGACGATGCGATGCAGCACCACCACGTGCAGCAGCGTGCTGTGGTAGGCGACGATCTCGCCCACTCGGTAGTGGTCGGCCGGCCGTATGAGGGCGAGATCCCCGGCATGGAACGTCGGCTCCATGCTGATCCCGTGGGTGACCACGTAGTTGGTCGAGCCTCCCACCCGCGGGGGCGCGAGGTAGACCCAGAACACGATCGCGAAGAGAAGGATCGCCGCGGTCAGCAGCTTGGAACGCAGTCTGGTTGAGGTCACGATCGCTCTTCATGTGCTTGTACAGGTCCAGCAAGCGTGGGAAGAGCGCGACGAGATGTCGCGCTCTTCCCGACGCTGATGCGTCCGCTGGTGGTGACTACTGGGTGACCGACACTGAGAAGTTACTGGCGTTAGACACCAGCTCTGACCCGGTCGGCTCGGCGACACCAGTGCCGTTGTTGCCGCCCAGGCCGTGCGTGACGGCGCAGGTGTAAACGGTCTGGTCCGAGGTGGTGCAGGCGTCCTGCGCCGTCTCGTCGCTATAGCCGGCCGTGACGATCGCGCTGGTGGGCAGGGCGCTGTGCATCGTGAGCTGGACCGACGTGATGGCAGCGCCGTCACCGGTGAGGGTGTCATGGATCGTATCCACGGTGGCGCCAGTGACTGCCGCCGACCCGTAGCCGATGACCTGAGCCGGAACGGTGTTCCCGGCCGTGAAGGCAGCGCCGCCGGCGGCAATCGCGCCGATGACCACCACCACTGCGACCATCCTCCTGGAAATGCGGTGCATCTTTATCCTCCTTGATAGCCCCCGGTCATAGCTGGCGGTGGGCAAATTGTTTGTCCTCCGCCCATGGTGCAAATAGCGGGGTTTCCTATGCCGGGGTCATCGTCCGCTGGGCGCACAGCCTGATCCGTAGTTTGTGCGGATTTGAGGGTGATCGTCGGCCAAGTGTGCTAGGGCCCCACGAAGCGGCCCAGGGCATCGGCCGGGCCATCTGCTAGCGCCTGCTCGCAGAGGGCGCCACGGCGTGTCAACGTCGACGGGGTGTTCCTGCGTGCGCCCGCGTGAACCCGCGCGGCTCGGGGCCGCCGCTGTTCTAACCGGGATCCGCCGCGACGGGGCGAGGCGCGTCGCGCCCGGCGTCGGCGTGGATCCGTGGGCTGTCGGCGATGATCCCGCGGCGGCGCAGCGACGTGAACAGGGGCTCCTGATCGGCGAAGCTGACCAGGGTGGCCACGTTCTGGTGCAGGGTGATGCGCAGCGCAACGGGGTCCTGGTCGAGCACCTGGCCGTCGATCTCCAGGCGCGCGCCCCCAATCCCGGTCGAGATCTCCAGGGCCAGCTCGGCGCCGACCGGAACGACGAGCGGCTGCCGGGACCCGCCGTGGGACGGAAGCGGCGTGAGGAGGTAGGCGTCGGTCCCGGGCGCCAGCAGCGGCCCCCCCGCCGCCAGCGCGTAGGCCGTTGAGCCCAGGGCGGTGCTGACGATGCAGCCGTCACCGGCCAGGCCATTGAACAGGACCCCGTCGACCCGGCTGGTGACCCGCACCTGGCCGATGCCGTTGCGCACGACGCAGGCGTCGTTGAACGCGACGACGGCGGGGGCTCCGGGGCGCGTCACGCTCAGCGCGGGCAGGATCCGCGGTGTCCAGTCGCCGGCGCGAAACCGGTCCAGCGCGGCGGGCAGCGCGTCGGCCTCGACCGCGGTGAGGACGCCGAGACTGCCACAGGAGACACCGAGCACCGGACGGTCGGCTGGCACCGCAGCACGGATGGCCGCGAGCATCGTCCCGTCACCACCGATCGAGACGATGAGATCACAGTCACCCATCTCGCCAGGCTCGGCGACCTCTCGGTGCTGTCCCGGAACGGCGACCTGCACGACGGTGACACCGTGCTCGCTCGACCAGGCCCGCAGCCGGTCCAGAGGGCCATCGATGTTGCGCGACGGGTGCACGACCACGCCGACGCAGTTGCCGCTCAGCTCAGTCACGGACGCGCGCGTAGCGGAGAAACAGCGTGCCGTCCTGCTCGAGGGCACGGATGAGACGGAGGTCGGTCACTTCGTCCAGCGGCCGGCCCGTGGTGATGGCCACCGAGTCGCCGCCCACCAGCTTGGGAGCGAAGGTCAGGAACAGCTCGTCGATCAGATCGTCGGCGAGCAGCGCGCTGAACAGGTTCGGGCCGCCCTCGCACAGCAGGGAGCGCACGCCGTGATCCACGCGCAGCGAGCTCATCACGTCGGCCAAGGCCCGGTCACCCGACGGCACCTCGTGGACCGTGATGCGGGCGGCGCAGTCGGGCACGTTCACGCCCGACGGTGCGTAGAGGGCGACATGCGAATCGTCGTCGTCGAACAGCGGGATATCGAAGGGGATGGTGCCGCTGCGGCTGATCACGACACCCAGCGGCTGGGGCTGTCGCCCGGCGTGCACCCGCAGGTCCGACAGACGCGGCTCCTTGGCCAGGGGGCCGTAGTTTTCGATGAACATCGTGCGAGTGCCGGCCAGGACGGCGTCGACCTCCGTGCGCAGCAGGTGGAACATGGCGCGGTCGCCGGGGCTCCCCAAGGGTGCGGTGCGTCCGTCAGCGGTCGCCTTGCCATCGGCGCTGGAGATGAAGTTGGCGACAACGTAGGGCCGGCCGCCGGGAGCGAGATCACTCAGGTCAAGCCCGGTGTAGAACGTCTCGGGCGGCCCGGGCGGACCGGGCGGTATGGCGGGCTGGAACTCCATCGGCGTCTGAAGCCTAGTGGCCGTCACCGTGACCACGGACGGGCCGGCAGGCGGGCTGCGCCGCTGCCTATGCTGGGCTGGTGGGCGGTCTGCGTGTGGCGATCATCGGATACGGGCTGGCCGGCAGGGTCTTCCACGCGCCGCTGATCGCGGCCACCCGCGGGCTGATGGTCACCAGCGTTGTGACCTCCAGCCCCGAGCGCCAGGCGCAAGTGGCCCGCGACC
>JBAQGP010000821.1:0-2816 GCA_049287845.1 Solirubrobacteraceae bacterium
CGGCACAGCTGCGCGGCGACCCCGCATGCCTCCCACGCGGGCAGCGGGCCCCGGCGCAGGCGGCCGGCGAGGCTCTCGCCGTCGACCAGCTCGGCCACGTAGTACAGGCCCTCGGGCGCATGGCCGACGTCATAGATCTGGACGATGCCCGGATCGCTCACCCGGGCCAGGAGCCGCGTCTCACGTTCGAACGTGGCCACCCACTCGGGATCGTCGGCCCACCACGGCTTGATGACCTTGACCGCCACCGAGCGCGCCAGACGGCGGTCCACGCCCTCGTACACGCGGCCGAAGGCCCCTTCGCCGATGATCGCGCGAAGCTCGTAGCGGTCGTCCAGGGCGCAGCCGGACAGGTCGGGGGCGTGGGGCATGGCCGGTCGATAGAGGCTACTGGCTCGGGCGGGGCCCCTGGCGCAGGGTCAGCCGGTGTTGCGCAGGCCGCTGGCGATCCCGTTGATCGTGAGCAGGCTCACCCGGCCGAGCTGATCCGCAGCGCCCGCCGCGGCCGATCCGTCGGACCCGCGCCGCCGCCGGCGCAGTAGCTCGACCTGGACGAACGAGAGCGGGTCCACGAACGGGTTGCGTCGGTCGATCGAGGCCTGGAGCACCGGCTCGCCGTCGAGCAGACGCTCCCCGCCACCGATGAGCACCAGCTCGTCGATCGTGCGCTGAAGCTCATCCTGGAGCGGCACCCAGATGCGCTCGCGTCCGGCCGGGTCGTCCCACAGATCCACGTAGCGGTGCGCGATGCCCAGGTCGGCCTTCGCGCAACCCATCTCGGCGTTGGACAGGACGCTGGTGAAGAACGGCCACTCGGCGGCCATCCGCCGCAGCAGCTCCAGGCCGTGTCTCTCGCGCGCGTGGCGCAGCGCGGTGCCCAGACCGAGCCACGCCGGCAGCACGATTCGCGCCTGCGTCCAGCTGAACACCCACGGGATCGCCCGCAGGTCATCGATCCCGCCGGCCTCGGTGCGCCTGGCCGGCCGGCTGCCCAACCGCAGGCGGCTGATCTCGTGCACCGGCGTGACCGCCTCGAAGAACGCCACGAAGTCCGGGTTGTCGTGGACGATCGAGCGGTAGACGGCGGCCGAGTCCTCGGCCATCTCGGCCAGCAGGCGCGCGAACCGCTCTGACTCCTGGTGGGGCCGGGACCGTCCGGTGGCCAGCGTGGCGCTCGCGGCCAGCTCGAGCTCGCGGTGTGCGATCTCGGGCACGGCGTACTTGGCGGTGAGCACCTCGCCCTGTTCGGTCATCTTCAGGCGGCCGCGCACCGTGCCCGGCGGCAACGACAGGATCGCCCCGTTGGTGGGGCCGCCGCCGCGGCCCACCGCCCCGCCGCGACCGTGAAAGAAGCACCAGCTCACCGCGTGGCGGGTCAGGACCTCCGCGATCCGCACCTGGGCCGTGTAGGCCGCCCAGGCCGACCCGAGATAGCCGACGTCCTTGTTGGAGTCCGAGTAGCCGATCATGATCTCCTGCTCGTCTCCTACGGCGCGCAGGGCGTTGCGGTAGACCGGCATCGACAGCAGGCGCTCCATCGTCTCCGGAGCGGCCTCCAGCGTCGCGCCCGCCTCGAACAGCGGGACGACGCGGAGCTCAGCCATGTCGCCCCCGGCGCGACACAGGCTGGCCTCCTTCATGAGCAGCAGCACCTCGAGGATGTCAGCCGGCCCCTCGCTGCCGGAGATGATGTAGGTCTGGATCGCGCCGCGGTTGGGGCCCTCGAGGGTGGCGCGCAGGGTGCGGAAGGTGCGAATGACATCCTGGGTGGACTCCGAGAAGCGGTCGATGTCCGTGGGGATCAGCGGCCGGCGGTCGCCGATCTGTGCTTCCAGCAGCGTCAGCCGCTGATCCTCGCCCAGCCCCTCGTAGTCCTCGCAGACGTGAAGCGCGCCGTAGACCTCGGCCAGCGCGCGACGGTGGACGTGGGCGTGCTCGCGGATGTCCAGACGCGCGAAGTGAAAGCCGAACACCTCGACCTGGCGGATCACGTCGCGCAGGTCCGAGCCGGCCGTGAGCGCGCCGTGGCCCTTACGGAGCGAGGCCTCGATCCGTCGCAGGTCGGTGAGCAGCTCCTGTGGCTCCGCGTATGCACCGGCGTCCCGTGCCTGCGTGGCCCTGATCCGCTCGCGCATGAACGTCAGCGCGCGGCGGTAGGGCTCCTCCCGGTTGAGCCCGGCGAGGCGCTCGGCCAGCTCGGGGAAGCGCTCGCGCCCGGCGGCCAGGATCGGCTCGAGCCCAGGTGCTGAGCCGGTCAGCCGCTCGGACAGCGACAGCCGGCCCGCGAGCTGCTCGAGGCGGCCCTCGATGAGCCGCAGGCACTGCTCGCGCATCAGCTCCAGCGCTGACACCGTCGTCTCCGGGGTCACGAACGGGTTGCCGTCCCGGTCGCCCCCGATCCATGAGCCGAAGCTGAGCAGCGGTGGGACGGGGGGCGGGCGGTCCGCGGCCTCCGGATAGAACTCGGCCACCGCCTCCTCGAGATCGCGGTAGATGCGGGGGATCGCATCGGCCAGCGTCGAGGAGAAGTGGATGAGGCCGCCCCGCACCTCGTCGGCGACGGTCAGCTCGACGGCGCGCAGATCGTCTGAGCCCCACAACTCCTGGACGGTCGCCAGCAGCCGGCGGCGAGCGTCGGCGCCCGGAGCCTCCGAGCGCTCGTCGAGCTCACGCAGGACGCCGAACACCCGGGCGAGCTTGTCGATCGTGGTGCGCCGACGCGCCTCGGTGGGGTGTGCGGTCATGACCAGCCGCAGCTCGGCATCGCCCAGCAGGTGGGCGAGCTCCTCCTCTGTCGTACCGGCCTCGCGCAGGGC
>JBAQGP010000822.1:0-6106 GCA_049287845.1 Solirubrobacteraceae bacterium
GGCGCCACCCACGGCGCGAGGGCCAGGAACTGCGGCTTGCTCCCGGCGTAGGCGCGGTTGACGCGGTCATCCTCGCCGGGCACGAAGCGGGCGTTGCCGACATAGTGGCAGCCGCGCCCGCGCAGGCCGCGCTGGAGAATGGCGCTCTGGCCGTCGAACGGGGTGTCTGCGAGGTTGCCGGCCATGAACGGGTTGACAGCGTATGCGAAGTCGACGCTGGGATCGCTGACCGCGCGGTATGCCGAGCCCATCCACGACAGGGGCTGCCAATGCTCGAGCGGGTCGCCGCCGTCGCCGCCCGTCCACGCGCCGTCATTGGCGTCGGCCTGGATGACCACATTGGCCCCGAGCCGGTCCAGGCAGCGCATGTAGGTCCTGGTCACGTCGTCGCACGCGTGCGGGCGGGCGGCGGTGCCGTACTCGAACGCCGGAAGGCTGGTGGCGATCCCCAGGCGTGCGCCCGTGCCGGCGATGGTGAGCGGCTCGAGGTTCCGTCTCGCCGCGGCGCCACCGGACGGGCCGGGGCTGAAGCCCAGTACCTGTTCGAAGCTGGTGAGCGGGACCTTGCGGTTGGTCGCCAGCAGGTTGGCGACCGGCGCGGGGGCGTGGGCATGGACGTCCCCCGGTCCCCACACGAACGTCTGGTCATAGGCCGTGCCGGCGGTGGGCACGTAGACGCTGTGGACGTGCGGGGTCGCGGGGTCGCGCAGGGCGGCCACCGCGGCCGGGTTGCGGGTGAGCGCGAACGGCGCCTGGGTGTTGGAGGCGACGATGTAGAGGTGGTGGCGGAGGGCCTCGCCGGCCATCGTGGTCATGAAGACGCGCACGAAGGTGTCGGTGGCGGCGACAAAACCGCGCCCGAGCTGCCGGCCGAGCGCGGGGTAGCGCGTCTGCAGGTAGTTGAGGGCGGGCGCATATCCGGTGTTGATGTCGCCGAGCGTGGCCAGGGTGAGGCACAGGTCGCCGGTACATCCGTTGCCCTGGGCGATCAGGGCGCGGGCGACGGCGCCGCGGGGCCCGACCGCGATCGTCTCCAGCCCGATGTCCTCGTCGAAGACCACCAGGTTGGGCCGGCCCGTGGCGAGGTGGGGGAGGACCTCGGTACGCAGCGCGCAGTCGATCGCGTGCCGGTAGTCGGCCGCGGTGGCCATCTGGGCCGGGTGCTGCTCGAACTGGATGGCGAAGACCCGGAGCGAGTGGGGATGTGGGTCGGCGGCGATGGCGGGTCGGCCCCACTGCAGGCAGCTCGCGGCGCGGGCGGCGGCGGGCGCGGCGGCCGCGGCGACACACGCCAACACCGCCCCCACGAGCAGCAGTCTCTTCATCGTCGCGCACCCTACCGGGCATCGCCCGACGCGGATGACAATCCGGCGCGTAGAGAGCCGATTTATCATCCGCGTCAAAGCTGGGCGTCCGACACGGCGAGTGGCCCTTGTTCATGCGCGCTGGACATTTGTTCGCATAGCGCTCGAACGGTCGCTATGCGACCAAACAAAGCGGTAGATTCCCAGCAAGTGATGTCCGAGCGAACGCAGGTGGCGATCATCGGCGCCGGTCCAGCGGGTCTGCTGCTCGGCCAGCTGATGCACCGCCACGGCATCGAGGCGGTCATCCTGGAGGCGCGCAGCCGGGAGTACGTGGAGGCGCGGATCCGGGCCGGGCTCCTGGAGCAGGGGACGATGCAGGTGCTGCGCGACGCCGGCGTTGGGGAGCGGATGGACGCCGAGGGCCTGATCCACGGCGGCATCTACCTGTGCTTCGACCACACCCTGCATCACATCCCGATGCGCGAGTTGACCAACGGCCGGACGATGATGATCTACGGCCAGACCGAGGTGGTCAAGGACCTCATCGCGGCGCGCCTGGAGGCGGATCTGCCGCTGTTGTTCGAATGCGATGACGTCACCGTCGACGGCCTCGACCACGATGAGCCCGTCATTCGCTACCGCCACGAGGGCGCCGAGCACGCGCTGCGCTGTGACATCGTCGCCGGGTGCGACGGTTTCCACGGCGTCTGCCGGGCGACCATCCCCGAGGACGCGATCACGCTCTGGGGGCGGGAGTACCCCTTCGCCTGGCTGGGGATCCTCGCCGACGTCGCGCCGTCCACCAACGAGCTCATCTACGCCTACAGCGACCGCGGCTTCGCCCTGCACACCATGCGCTCGCTGACGCGCAGCCGCCTGTACCTCCAGGTCGACCCCGGGGACGACATTGCAAGCTGGTCCGACGACCGGATCTGGTCCGAGCTGCACCAGCGGCTGGCCTCCGACGGCTGGGAGCTGCAGGAGGGCCCGATGCTCGACAAGGGGATCACGCCGATGCGCAGCTTCGTCGCCGCGCCGATGCGCTACCGCTCACTGCTGCTCGCCGGTGACGCCGCTCACATCGTCCCTCCTACGGGCGCCAAGGGCCTGAACCTGGCGGTGGCCGACGTCACCGTGCTGGCCGACGCCCTCGTCGCCCGCTTCAGCACCGGCTCGGACACCGGCCTGGAGGAGTACTCAGACCGCTGCCTGACGCGCGTCTGGCGCGCCCAGCACTTCTCGTGGTTCATGACCACGATGCTCCACCTCAGCCCGCACGACGACGCCTTCGGCCGCGAGCTGCAGCGCTCCCAGCTGCGCTACATCACGACGTCCACCGCCGCGGCGACGTCGCTGGCGGAGAACTACGTCGGACTGCCGCTGGAGCAGACCGCGCCCCCGGCAGTGATGCATTGACCGAGATCACGTCATTGAGCGAGGCGATCGCCGAGATCGTGCACGACGGCGACGCCGTCGCGATGGAGGGCTTCACCCACCTGATCCCGTTCGCCGCGGGCCACGAGATCCTGCGCCAGGACCGGCGCGACCTCGAGCTCATCCGCATGACGCCCGACATCCTCTATGACCAGATGATCGGGTTGGGGGCGGCGCGCAAGCTCGTCTTCTCCTACGGGGGCAACCCCGGCGTGGGCTCGCTGCATCGCTTCCGCGACGCCGTCGAGCGCGACTGGCCGCACGCCATCGAGCTGGAGGAGCACAGCCACGCCGGTATGGCCAATCGCTACGCCGCCGGCGCGGCGCGGATGCCGTTCGCGGTCATGCGCGGCTACGTCGGCACCGACCTCGCGTCCCGCACGCAGGTCAAGCCGATCACGTGCCCGTTCACCGGCGAGAAGCTGGTGGCGGTGCCCGCCCTGCGCCCGGACGTGGCCATCGTCCATGCCCAGGAGGCCGACCGCGACGGCAACGTCCAGCTGTGGGGCATCCCGGGCGTGCAGAAGGAGGCGGTGCTGGCCGCCGACCGCTCGCTGGTCACGGTCGAGCGCATTGTGGACAAGCTCGAGGCCAGGCCTGGCGGCGTGGTCATCCCGAGCTGGGTGATCGAGGCCGTGGCCGAGGCGCCGGGCGGCTCCCAGCCCTCCTACAGCCTGGGTATCACCACTCGGGACAACGACTTCTACCGCTTCTGGGACAAGGTCAGCCGTGATCGCGACGACTTCGAGGCGTGGATGCGCGAGCACGTGCTGGAGCGCTCCAAGGACGCCGCGTCGCGATGACGGCCACCAGCGAGCTGGCGACCTCGGGAGAGGTCCAGACCGTCGTCGCCGCCCGGCGCTTGGAGCACGCCAAGTCGGTGTTCATCGGCGTCGGCCGCCCGAGCACGGCGGCGATCTTGGCCCGGATGGTCCACAACCCCACCCTCGTGCTCGTCTACGAGTCGGGCACGATCGGCGCCAAGCCCTACCACATCCCCCTGTCGATCGGCGACGGCGAGCTGGCCGAGACCGCCGATGCCGTCGTCTCGGTCCCTGAGATGTTCAACTACTGGATCGGTCCCGGGCGGGTGGAGGTGGCATTCCTGGGCGCGGCTCAGGTCGACCGGTTCGGGAACCTGAACTCGACTGTCATCGGCGACTACGACCACCCCAAGACCCGCCTTCCCGGCGCCGGCGGCGCGCCCGAGATCGCCGCCTGCTGCCAGGAGGTGGTGGTCATCGCCCCGCACACGTCCCGGACCTTCGTGGACCGGCTGGACTTCCGCACCACGGTGGGCCACGGCGACGGCGCGGGCGACCGCCAGCGCCTGGGCTTCCGAGGCCGCGGCCCCACCGCCGTCGTCACCGACCTCGGGGTCCTGGAGCCCGACCCCGAGACTCGTGAGCTGCGTCTCACCCAGATCCACAGCGGCGTCGAGGCCGACCAGGTGCGCCAGGCCACCGGCTGGGACCTCGAGGTGGCCGGCGATCTGCATCACACTCCGCCTCCCAGCGACGAGGAGCTCTCGGCCCTGCGCGAGCTCCTGCGCCGCTAGCCCTTCCACCCAGCGATCAAGAGGGACTGAGACCCAGAGATGAGTACCGAGGAGACCACCGAGCCGATCTACGCGCCCGTCGTCGACACGCCGGGCAACTACCTACGCGAGGGCGCGGACGGGGTCGCGCCCGACCCGCCGCTTGACTATCCCCCCTACAAGTCGACCTCGCTGCGACATCCCAAGCAGCCCCTCGTCTACCTGCCTCATACGATCACCGAGGTCACCGGCCCGGCCCTCGGCGACGCCCGCGTCATCACCGCGAGCGACGCCGACCTCACCCGCCAGCACGAGGGCGAGCCGATCGGCGAGCGGATCATCGTGTCGGGCCGGGTCTTCGATACCGAGGGCAAGCCGCTGCGCAACACCCTGGTCGAGGTCTGGCAGGCCAACGCCTGCGGGCGCTACCTTCACCGCTGGGACAACTGGCCGGCGCCGCTTGACCCCAACTTCTCGGGCGCGGGCCGGTGCGTGACCGACGACGAGGGCCGCTACCGCTTCACCACGATCAAGCCCGGGCCCTATCCGTGGGGCAATCACTACAACGCCTGGCGTCCCGCTCACATCCACTTCTCGCTGATGGGCCGCGCCTTCACCCAGCGTCTCGTCACTCAGATGTACTTCCCGGGCGACCCCTTCTTCCCCTATGACCCCATCTTCAACTCCGTTCGCGACGAGGCCGGGCGCGAGCGCATGATCTCGCGCTTCTCGATTCACGGCACCCAGCCCGATTGGGCGGCGGCCTACGAGTTCGACATCTACCTCCGCGGCCCCGCGGCGACGCTGTTCGAGGAGGCACATTGATCTTCAAGACCACACCGTCGCAAACGGTGGGGCCGTACTTCGCCATCGGACTGCCCTGGCCGGAGGGACCCCACGCCGTCGACCCCGGTGCGCCCGGAGCGATCACGATCACCGGCACGATCTACGACGGCGCCGGCGTCCCCATCCCGGACCACCTGCTCGAGACCTGGCAGGCCGATCCCGATGGCCGGTTCGCCGATCTGCACGGCCATGGCGGCGCGTCGCAGATGGAGGGCTTTCGCGGCTTCGCCCGCTACGGCGTCGAGGTCGGGGACGGCGCGTACGAGATCGTCACCGTCAAGCCCGGCCGGGTCAAGGAGCCGGGCGGGCGCCTCCAGGCGCCCCACATCGCCGTCACCCTGATGGCGCGGGGAATGCTCAACCGGGTGGTGACGCGGATCTACTTTGGCGACGAAGAGCAGGCCAACGCCGAGGACCCGATTCTGGCGCTCGTCCCCGTTGACCGCCGCCACACCCTGATCGCGAGGCCCGCGGATGGCGGCTACCACTTCGACATCCACGTCCAGGGGCCGGGCGAGACGGTCTTCTTTGACATCTGACGGAGGCCTGTTCGGCGGCATCTACGCCCGCGGCGCGGTCGCCGCCGAGCTCAGCGACCGCGCATGGCTGCAGGCGATGCTCGATGTCGAGGCGGCTCTGGCTCGGGCCTGCGCCGCCGAGGGCCTGATTCCGGGGCTCGCCGCCGAGGAGATTGCCGCCGCCTGCCGGGCCGATGGCTTCGATATGGCGCAGTTGGGCCGGGAAGCGGCCGACAGCGCCACTCCGGTGGTGGGCTTGGTCAAGGCGCTGCGCGCCGCCGTCCCCGAGCCCGCGCGCGAGCACGTGCACCTCGGTGCCACCAGCCAGGATGTGGCCGACACGGCGCTGATGCTGATCGCCCGCCGGGCGCTTGATCCCCTGCTCGAGGACGCGCGTGGCAGCGCTGTCGCGGCGGCCCGCCTGGCCGCGACGCACCGCGACACGGCCATGATCGGCCGCACGT
>JBAQGP010000823.1:0-16589 GCA_049287845.1 Solirubrobacteraceae bacterium
GGTGTGCGCTCCCCAGTTAGCCCACGACGGGAGCCGGTCGTCCTGCGCCGTCGCGGTTACGCAGATCTCCGTCGGGCGATCGTAACCGCAGGGATAGCGCCGGAAGGCAGGATCATCATTGTTCTGCGCGGTATTGCCGGCTGCGGTGACGAACAGGATGTTGTTTGCGCCGAGCAGGTCGATCTCGTCGGAGAGCGCCTGCGAGTAGGAAGTGCCGACGAAGGTCGCGGAGTCATTGATGACGCGAATGTTGACGCCGGCCTGCTTGGCCTTCAGGAGCCAATCGAGCGCGCTGACCAGCTGATCGGTGTCGCCGGAAGCGTTTGCGTCCAGCCACTTGACCGGAAGGATTGTCGTCGACCAGTTCATACCGGCGACGCCGATGTGATTGTTGCCGACGGCGCCCATGATCCCGGCGACGTGGGTGCCATGACCGTTGTAGACGGTGTCGTCGTCAGCTGGGTCGCAGGTGCCGGCCACGACGTTATAGCCATGCGTTCCGGCGGGACAGCCGCCGATCCCGCCCGGATTCGTCCAGACGTTCGCGGCGAGATCAGGATGAAGGTAGTCGACGCCGGTATCGACCTCCCCGATGACGATCGAGCGACGGCCGGTCGTGACGGTCCATGCCGCCGCGGCTCCGTCGTCGGCGCCGGCGGCGCCGCGGATCCCGTTGACCGTCTGACCGAGATTCGAGGAACCCCACTGGAGCCTGAATGACGGGTCGTTGGGAAGGTGCCGCACGCCGCTTGCCTGCATCACGTAGTCCAACTCGGCGAAACGCACGAACCGGCGATCGCGCCGCAACAGCCGCAGCGTCGATGCCTCATGTCCCGCCTTGAGCCCGGCGATGAACGAATGGCCCATTCGACGCTCGAGCGACCGTGCGACGCGGGTCGAGCCCGCGGCGGTCACAAGTGGCCGTAGCCACGTGATTCCGGCGCCCCGCTCGAGAACGCGTCGCTGTGCGACGGAGACGGCAGGCCTGAAGCCCACGAGCACGACCCCGGGCCGGTATGAAGGACCGTGTGGCCCCGTCGCCGCCGTGTATATGTGGGGCGCCCCCGCGCCGGGTGCCGACATCGCCGCGGCTGTCGCCAGTAGGAGAGCGAGCGTCACATACGCGGTCGCTCCGCCAAGCGCGACCAAGCGTCGCGATCTCCCCACCTTCCACATTACCGGAATATAGCTGGCAGCCGCCATTCGCAAGTGCGGCGCGGCGGGCACCGTTGTTTCGTCATCGTCCCGGAAAAGATGTGCTTATTGCTGCGAAAACCTGGCTATTAATGATGGGAACGTCAGCTGGGGCGCGGAAGTGATGATGGAGAGCAATCGCTTAGCCGAATACCTTGTCCTGACCGGCGTCCGCGAGCTGCCGCCTGCGACTTGCCCGTTTGACCCGGGGGTGGCTCCTGCGGTGCTGATAAGCCATCTCGAGCAGAGCGCGCACCTGATGCTCAGCCTCAAGATTTCGATGGCCTGCTGGATGATCGCCACGGAGTCCGCGACCCGGCAGAAAGTCGCGGCAGCACGCGCTGCCGGCGTGCCGACGAGCACCGGCGGCGGGCCCTACGAGGTTGCGCTGGCGCAGCGACGGCTTCCGGAGTACCTGGACCTCTGCGGGGATGTCGGGTTCAACGGGATCGAGTGCGGCGCCGGCTTCACCACCCCGAATGTCAACCCCCACCAAGTGGTACGGATGGCGGCCGAACGTGGGCTGACCGTGGAATACGAGCTCGGCAAGAAGCACGGTGGCGAGTTTGGGGCGGAGATGCTTCCGGCGCTCGTCGATGAAGGACGGCGGTGGCTTGACGCCGGAGCCCGGAGGCTGGTTGTCGAGGCACGCGAGAGCGCCTCGGGAGTCGGCCTGTTCGATGCCACCGGGCGACTGAACGCGCCGCTCGCCGAGCGGCTCGCCGACGCGCTGGGGCTGGAGCGCCTGGTGTTCGAAGCTCCCAGCAAGAGGAGCCAATTCGCCCTGCTCGCCCACTTCGGCCCGGAGATCGCCCTCGCAAATGTTCCCCTCGACGAGTTGCTCCGCGTCGAGATCTACCGGCGCGGTCTGCACTCTGACGCGTTCTCCGAGCCTGGACTGAGACCGCCGGCGGGCCGCTCCTGCTCCGCGGGTCTGATGCGGTGACGCGCAGCGTTGCCGTTGCGTGCTACCCGAACCTGGGCAGCGCAGACGGCTCAACCATTGTCGGGATCGACGTGATCAGGGCCACCACTACCGCGGTCACGGCGGTCGCTGCCGGACGGCGGTGCTTCCCGGTCCCCTCGATCGAAGCCGCCGTGCCGCTCGCGGCGAGGCTCGAGAACCCGCTGCTGGTCGGTGAGCTGGGTGGCAACCTGCCGTTCGGCTTCGATCTCCAGAACAGCCCGATGGAGATGGATCGCCGCATCGAGCTCGAACGGCCGGTGATCCTGCTGTCGACGTCGGGCACGGCGCTCCTGTGCGAGGCGGCCGCGCGAGGAGTCACGTACGCGGCATGCCTGCGCAACGTGCGCGCACAGGCGCAACGGCTGATCGCTGAGCATGATCGCGTGCTGCTGCTCGCGGGGGAAAGCCGCGGCGAGTTTCGCGACGAGGACCGCCTCTGCTGCGGACGAATCGCCGGACACCTGCTCGAGGCGGGATACGAGCCACGCAACGCCCTGGTCGAGCAGCTCGCCGAACGTTGGAGCGATGCGTCGGATGACGCGTTCTTGAGCGGCAACAGTGTCCGCTACCTGGCCGCATCCGGCCAGTACCACGATGTCGAGTTCATCCTGGAGCACATCGACGACCTCGACTCGGTGTACGAGTTGCACGGCGGCGAGCTGGTGAGGAGCCTCTCGCATTGAGAGCGGCGCCGGGCGACCTCACGATTCACGATGCGTCGACGCCGATTCTGGTGCTTCGGCGCAGCTTCGACGAGCTTCAACATGCCGTCCTCGGCGCTGCCCGGAGCGCCGGGAGATTGGGAGTCCCTGTATATGCGGTTCGCCAAAGCGCACGGGAGCTCGCGATGCAGTCGCGCTATATCCGGGGGGGCCTTCAGGCGCCCCGCGACGGGTCCAGCGAGCAGTGGCTGGAGGCGCTGGTGGAGTTCGGCCGCACGCACGGACGCCCGGTCCTGCTGGCGATCGATGACGACGCCGCGGCGTTCGCCGACGAACACCACACTGCCCTGAGCGCCGCCTTCCGGATGGCAAAGGACCCGGCAGGCCTGCATCGGCGACTTGCCAGCAAGCGCGAGCTCTGGCAGCTGTGCACGCAACTCGAGCTGCCGACGCCGCGGTCAAGCTTTCCGACCTCGGAGAACGAGGCGGCAGCAGACGCTGAAGGATACGGCTATCCGGTCGTGCTCAAGCGATCAGAGCATTGGCGGCCCGCCGTCGATCCGCTGGCTCCCAGCGTGTTGATCGCACGCACCCCTGGCGAGCTGCTGCGAGGGTTCAGGCGGATGGCATCGCCAGGCCAACCGCACGTGGTCGTGCAGGAGTACATCCCGGGAGGTCCCGACACGGTATGGATGTTCAACGGCTACTTCGACCGCAATAGCGAGTGCCTTTGCGCGTTCACCGGCCAGAAGCTCCGCCAGCGGGGACCGCGCACCGGGCCGACCACGCTCGGCATCTGTGTCTGGAACGCGGCGGTGGCGGAGTTGGCGACATCTCTCATGAGCGGTCTCGGGTACCACGGCATTGTCGACATGGGCGTGCGCTACGACGAGCGCGACGGCCAGTACAAGGTGCTTGATGTCAACCCCCGCATGGGCAGCAGCTTCCGGCTGTTCGTTGGCGAGGACGGGCTCGATGTGGTGCGCGCCGCGTATCTGGATCTCACTGGGCAGCGGGCCCCCCGAACCCGACCTCGGGACGGACGCAAATGGGTGGTCGAGCCCTACGACGTCGTCGCGTCAGCGCAGGAGGTCCGCGAGGGAACGCTGACCTTATCCGAATGGGCTCGCTCGTTCTCCGGCGTTCAAGAGGCGGCGTGGTGGGCCCGTGATGACCTCCTCCCCTTCTATGGGATGTGTGCGTCACTCGGATGGCAGGCGGTCCGCTACCGCTCGCGGCGCCGCCGCAGACGTCATGCCGAGACACGAGCTGCCTCGGGCCTACCGGTAGAGACGGAACGGTCTCGCCAAGACGCAGTCGATCGCTACTTCGACGAGGCCGCCGAATACTGGCTCGATGTCTATGACCGGGATGGACTACAGGGCTTGATCTATCGCGAACGGATGGAAACCGTGCTTCGGTGGGCTGGGGACTTATGTGTACCCGGGGGCGCGGCCGCTCTGGATGTCGGCTGCGGCGCCGGTCTGGCGGCAGCGGAATTGGGACGGCGTGGATTCCAGGTGACCGCCACCGACGCAAGCATCGAGATGGTCAGGAAGGCGCAGCAGCACGCACAGCAGGTGGGGGTCGCCGATGCGGTGCAGGTCGTCCGTGCCGACGCGCACCGTCTGCCATTCGCCAATGAACAATTCGATGTGGCGGTCGCGCTGGGGCTCCTGCCATGGCTCTACGACCCGGGGCGGGCGGTCGACGAGATGGCCCGAGTCCTGCGCCCGGGAGGATGGATCGTGATCACCGCCGACAACCGCGCGCGACTGAACTGCATCGTCGAACCGCGGGAGAATCCGCTGCTCGCTCCGGTCAAGCTCGTGCGCCGAGCGGCCAAACGAGCCGCTGGTCGCGTGGGGGGCGGCGCTACCTCGCGCCTGCACCGGCCGGGACAGGTCGAGTTGATGCTGCGCTCAGCTGGTATGGAGCCGGTACGACGGACCACCGTTGGCTTCGGGCCGTTCACCTTCCTCGGACGCTCGCTGTTCAACGACGCGACGGGTCTTCGGCTCCATCGCTGGCTTGAGCGCGCGAGCGAGCACCCGTCGACCGCGGTCGGGCGATTTGGGTGGCACTACGTGGTCGCGGCGCAAAAACCGCAGCGTTGATGACTCTCGTCGCGCCGTGCTGCGGTGGAGCGGACGCTGCGGCGAAGCCAGGCGCACCCGGGCGTGATCCCCGGTAGCGGCGGCATGTCCCGTCGGCAGGCAGACCATCCGCGGGCGACCTAAACCTGTGCGTTTACTGCATGCCGCGGCTCACCTGGCACGCCAGGTGTGATCATTCAGAGCCCCCCGCCCGTATCGCACGGTTCGTGGCTTTGAGTGCGTCCCTGCGTTTTGAGAGCGAACTGCAGCTGCCGCGGGTAGGAGGATGCCTTCGCGGAGGTCGTGTCTGTTATCCAGGCGCGGCCTTGCGAAGTGCTGCTCAGGATCCTGGCGGCAGTCTGTGACATGCGGATCGTCCTTGGCCGGTTCACCGCGGCCGGGGTTGTAATGACCGCCAGTTCGGCGTAGCCTCGCTAGCTCTCAGGGGTTGGGTCGGTTGCGACGGATCAGACATCGGGGTGGGACACGCTTGCGGGGCGCGCGGTTGATCGCGCGGGCTCGATTGTTGATCGTGGGCGTGCCGGCGCTGCTGGCCACGTTGCTGTGGTGTGGAGGAGCGTCGTGGGCGGCGCGCCCGGCCGCGAAGGTAACCGTTGCCCTGTCTCCGGCGTCGGTCGTTGCCGACGGGAGCTCTGTGAGCACCGTCACCGCGACCGTCACAGACGCCGGCGGTATGCGGGTGCCCGGCGAGACAGTCACGGTGTTCGCCTCAGATAGAGGCATCGCCTTCAGCCCCGTGCAGGACAACGGCAATGGCACCTACACGTCCACCCTGACGAGCTCGGTGGTTGCCGAGAGAGCGGCGGTCTTCGCCCTCGACAGCTCGCTGCTGTCGCCGCTGGCGTCGGCACCGGCCGTCTTGACGCAGATGGCCGTGAGCACGACCTCGCTCGCGGTGGCGACCGATGGTCCTGTGACGCTTACGAACCTTCCGGTCACCAATCAGGTCGCGACGCTGGTCGCCACGGTGGCAGCCAGCCCGAGCAACGTGTCGCCCTCCGGAGCGGTCGCGTTCGAGAATGGCGGCAACCCGATCGCTGGGTGCGCGGCCGTGCCGACCCCGACACCGCCCAATCCAACGGTCACCGTCACATGCGGGGCGTCGTTTGCGGCGGCGACCTCCCCCGCGCAATTGACTGCGGTGTTCACTCCCACTCCGGGCTCACTCGTAATGGGCTCGACGAGCGTGGCACGAAGCTTTCCGATCAACAAGGACGCAACCTCGACATCCGTGACGATGTTGGGCTCTCAGGCCGACGTTGGCAGAGCGCTGAGCTTTCGGGCGGTGGTCACCCCGAGCCAGCCAGGGTCGCTGGCCCCAGGGGGAACGGTCCAGTTCTTGGACAGCGGGCTGGCGATGGGTTCATGTATCAGCCGGCCCCTGGGACCCTCCTCGGCCGCCACATGCACGGTCCGCTACAAGAAGCTCGGTGCTCACCTCATCACCGCGTCCTACGGCGGGGACGCCAGCTTTGCCGGCTCGACCTCGGGCCCCGTGCCGGTCGCCGTGCAGGCGGTCGGCACCCTCAAGGCCACGATGCAATGGACCTTCCACTACACGCCTACGTATACCCAGGTCCGTGTGCTGGTCGTCGACGCCGTGCCGCCCGGTGCAACCGTGCTCCTCAAGTGCCGCGGTCATGGGTGCCCGTTCGCCAGGCGCGTTATCGTCGCGGACAGGAGAAAGCCGTGCGGGCCGAAGGGCCGGCATCGCTGTGCCACCCACGGTGTGATCGATCTCGCCCCTGGTCTGCGCCAGCGGCATCTCGTGCCCGGTGCGCGGATCACCGTTGAGATCATCAAAACCGGCTGGGTCGGCGAGTACTACAGGTTCACGATGCGCGCTCGGCAGAGACCACGCGCCTGGTTCGCCTGCACGGCACCGGGCACGACCAGCCCCGGCGCGCCATGCTGAGCGATGAGTGTGGCGCGAAAGCGGAGCCCGAGCGCTCGCGGCGAGTCTGCTGGCTACATGTGCGGCCGGCCAGCTGACAGCGCTGGTGGCTGAATCTGTCCCGAGAGGGGCAACCCGGGCTGCTGGTTTCGTGGAAGCGGCAGCCGCAGATCGACCATCGCTGCGCCACGAACGCCGCTCAGATGCGCCGTCCGGCGCGACGAGCCCGTGCGCGGTCGCGTCGCCCGAGCCTCCTTCGATGGTCAGCGTCGAGCTTGATCCCGTAGCCGAGATGAAGAAGCAGCCCCACGGTGACGCCCAGAACAGCAACAACGAGAACGATGATTGCGATTGTGCTCATGCTCACGAGCTACCCAGCGCACGCGGGCCGAACCGAAAGCTTGCACTGAGCAACAAGGGACTGAAGGATGCCCGTGCCGTCGGGAAGGAGTCCATGAGGCGCCTCCTGCGTGGGCATGAGCCCGACCTCGATCGCCGCAACGCTTTGATGCCAGCGCTCGAATCGGGGCTTCCCTTGACGCCTGGGAGGGCCTAGAGTTTGTGCTGGCCGCGGGGAGGATTGTGTTCACCAAACCGAGGGAGGCGGAAGTGCGCGCTCTGTGCATCCGTATCTGGCGATCGCGCTGGACGCCGGTCGCGGGGGCTGCTGTCTTGGTCAGCCTCGTTCCCATCGGGCTGGCATCGGCCGCCGGCGGGTCGCGCCAATCCGCACGACCCACCGGCGATCAGTCCGGTTTTGGGCATCACCGGCAGTGGGTCTCGACCTGGGCGGCGAGCCCGCAGACCGCGATTCCGGGGAGCACGGACGCGACTGGCTTTAGCAACCAGACGATCCGCAATATCGTCTTCACCAGCGTGAGCGGCAACCTCGTTCGCGTCCGCTTCACCAACACGTTCGGGGATCAGCCGCTCGAGATCGGCGCCGCCTCGATCGCCGTGGCCGGCACAGGCGCCGCCACCGCGGGACCGAGCGTTCCGCTCACGTTCGGCGGACAGTCGTCGGTTCAGATCCCGGTCGGCGCGGAGGTGCTGAGCGACCCAGCCCGTCTGCATGTGCCGGCGCTGCAGGACTTGGCGGTGAGCGTGTATGCGCCGACGGCTACGGGGTCGGCCACCCTGCACTCGCTCGGCCAGCAGACCACCTACGTTGCGTCCGGAGACCACACGGGCGAAAGCAGCGGGAGCTCGTATACGACGCTCGACCAGTCGTGGTACTTCATCGACGCCGTTGACGTGCTCCCCCAGCCGGAGGTTCGCGGAACGCTGGTGGCTTTCGGAGACTCGATCACCGACGGGTTCCATTCGACAGTCGACGCCAACGCGCGGTGGCCGAATGACCTCGCGCGCCGGCTCGATTCGCGTCGCGACACGCTGGCGGTGGCCGACGAGGGGATCAGCGGCGACCGGGTCCTGACCTCCGACCTCTGCTGCGGCGTGAACGCCCTCGCCCGCCTCGATCGCGATGTGCTCGAGCGGGCCGGCGCCAGGGAGGTCATCCTGCTGATGGGCATCAACGACATCGGCTTCAGCGTCACGCCGCCCAACCCGGTGACCAATCCTCTCCCCGACGTGTCGGCCGCCCAGATCATCGCCGGATACCAGCAGATCATCGCGCAGGTCCATGCCGCCGGTTTGAAGATCATCGGCGCCACGTTGACTCCGTTCAAGGGTGCCGCCTACTACTCGGACGCCGGCGAGGCGAAGCGCGAGGCCGTCAACGACTGGATCCGGACCAGCGGCGCGTTCGACGGCGTGATCGACTTCGATGCCGTGGTGCGAGATCCGAGCGACCCGCTGGTGATCAATCCGCCTTTCGACAGCGGCGACCACCTGCACCCCAACGATGCGGGCTACCAGGCGATGGCCAACGCGATCCCGCTGAGACTGCTCCTCGGGACGCGATAACCCGACGGGCTGCGTCGTCCAGTCGACCCGCGGGCAGCCGCTTTCTGCCCGCGGGCCCGCCTGGCGGTGACGAGGGTCAGCGCGACGAAGGCGCGATCCAACCGGAAGCCGCCGGTCGGGGCGTGATGGTGCTGGGACCTTGCGGGTCGTCCACGACGTCCCGCTGCACGGGTTCGTGATCGGCGGTTACACTCGCGACGGTGATGCAGGGCCGGGAAGTCGATGCAAGTCCGACGCGGTCCTCGCCATCGTCACCAGGGAGCTCGAACCCCACATCGCCACTGGGCACCACCGGCCTGGGAAGGCGGAGCGAGAGCGTCGGACCCGGCAGTCAGGAGACCGTTTGCATCGTCGTGTAGTGCCGATCCACGAGAGAGGGGGGCCTGTGCCGGCCGATCATGTGCGCTCATCGCCCGGCCTGCCGCCCGCACGCGGGACGCGGCTGGCCTCGCGTGCTGCTGTCGACGTGCGACCGTCTGCTCTGTCGTGGGACGACCCCGTCCCTTCACCACCGAGGAGCAATACATGACCGAGTCCAACTCTGAGGTTCCGAGTGGGGACCTGACCACGCGCCTGGACGCCGGCCCGGTGATCTGTGCCGAGGGCTTCCTGTTCGAGTTGGAGCGCCGCGGATACCTGAGCGCCGGTGAGTTCGTCCCCGAGGTCGCCCTGGAGTACCCGGACGCCCTCCGGACCCTGCACGTCGACTTCCAGCGCGCCGGCTCTGACATCGTCGAGGCGTTCACCTACAACGGTCACCGCGAGAAGATGCGGGTCATCGGCAAGGAGGACCTGCTCGAGCCCCTGAACCGCGCCGCGCTCCAGATCGCTCGGGAGGTCGCCGACCAGCGACCCGGCGACCTCATGGCCGGCAACATCTCAAACACCAACATCTGGGACCCCGCGGACACCGCCCGCCAGGCCGATGTGCGCGGCATGTTCGAGGAGATGGTGGGCTGGGCCGTCGAGGGCGGCGCCGACATGATCATCGGCGAGACGTTCTACTACGCCGGCGAGGCGCTGGCGGCGCTCGAGGTCGCGAAGGCCACCGGCCTGCCCGTCGTCCTCACCATCGCGCCGATGGCGCTGGAGGCGATGGCCGACGGGGTCGGCATCGTCGAGACCTGCCAGCGGCTGGAGCAGGCCGGCGCGGACGTGGTGGGCATGAACTGCTTCCGCGGGCCCGAGACGATGCTGCCCTGGCTAAAGCAGATCCGCGCGGCAGTATCGTGCCACGTGGGCGCACTGCCGATCCCCTACCGGACTACCGCCGAGGAACCGACGTTCTTTAACCTCACAGACGACCGCGCCAGGGTTCCCTCGCCGCACGGCCGCACCTTCCCGACCGCGCTGGACCCGCTGTACGCCAACCGGTACGAGATCGGCAGCTTCGCCAAGGCGGTCCACGACCTCGGCATCAACTACATAGGCGTCTGCTGCGGTGCCTCCCCCATGCTGGTCCGCGAGACCGCGGAGGCAGTCGGGAAGTCCACCGAGGCCAGCCGATTCTCCGAGAATATGGGCAATCACTTCATGTACGGCGACAACGAGCGGCTCCCCGAGCACATCGTCGCACTCGGCGACCAAGCCTAGCTGCCAAACACCCGACCCGCCCACCACCGTTTAACCCTTCCGAGCGCAGGTCGGCGGACACGCGAACGGTCCCGGCGCACTGGTAAGGCGACCCACCTGCCGTCCCGAGACGCCCGTTCTCGGGGCCATCGGTATGTCGCCTGGGATAGTCGTGTGTCGCACCCGCGCAGGGCCCGAGAAAGCGTCAACCACCCTTTATGTTCTTCAGCACCTCGCTCTCGGGTTTACAGGCTTGACGCATGGTGCTAGCCCGGCCCGAAGACGATCGTCCGGTTCTCGTGGACGAGCACGCGGTCCTCGAGGTGCCAGTGCACCGCACGCGCGAACACGGTCCGCTCGATGTCACGCCCGATCATGGTCAGCATCTCTGGATCGGCCCGGTGCGACACCCGGCGGACGTCCTGCTCGATGATTGGCCCCTCGTCCAGGTCCTCGGTGGCGTAATGCGCCGTGGCGCCGATGAGCTTCACTCCGCGGTCGTGCGCGCGCACGTACGGCTCGGGCCCGGCGAATGCGGGCAGGAACGAATGGTGGATGTTGATCACCGGGGCGCCGATCCGCGTCAGGAACTCGCCGGACAGAATCTGCATGTAGCGCGCGAGGGCCACGAGGTCGACCTTGCCGGCCAGGAGATCGAGCTGACGCTGCTCGGCCTCGGACTTGGTTTCGCGGGTCACTGGGATGTGGTGATACGGCACGCCGAACGGAGCCACTTCTTCTTCGAGGTCCGGATGGTTGGACACCACCACGGCGATGTCCATGTGAAGCTCATCGCGCCGCCATCGCCATAGCAGGTCGAGCAGGCAGTGCTCGTCTCGCGACACGAAGATGGCGACTCGCTTTCGCCTTGTCGCCGGCTCGAGCCGCCAGTGCATGTCGAAGTCCTCCGCGATCTCCTGGATGCGCGATCGAACATCGTCGAGACGATCGGAGAGGTCCTTGAGCAGAAACTCGGACCGTAGGTACAGCCTGCCCCCTTCCGGGGCAGTGGAGAACTGATCGAAGGTGACGATGTTGGCGCCGGCCGCCGCGAGGCGACTCACGACGGCCGTGAGGATCGCCGGCCTGTCGGGGCACGCGACGACAAGCCGCCCGACATCCTCCCGGGTCGTTCCGACCATCGACAGCCCCGACGTGGATTTGGGATCTCCTGCGGAACCTGCCTGCATGCACTCCTCCTAAGCGACGCGTGCGGGAACAGTTCGAGACGCCGAGCGTGCGCCGGACATCAGGCGGGTTGGTCTCGCCTGGTGTTGTGGTCGCGGCCGAGGAACGTGTTGGCCCAGGCACTCGTCCTGTCCAATGCGTTGTCCTTGACCACGACCGGGCCGTCCAGCATTCCGTCAGACTCGCCGTAGGCCTTCAGCCGCTCGTAGGCCTGCGACCAGATGCACTCGGTGTCGTAGACCTCGCACAGACCGTCGCGCGTGCCGCCGCACGGCCCGTTGCGCTGGTTCTTCGCGCACAGCGACTCAGGACAAACGTAGGCGATATCGGGCAATGAGCAATCCCCACAGTCACGGCAGTGGAACATCGGCAGCTTGGCCGCCTGCTCGGCCAGATGTGCGGCTCGGCTGAGCCCCGGGGATCCGGCCTCGATGCGCGCATACAGCGCGCGACCCGCACCGAACAGCGGCGCGTCGGGGTCGAACACCCACCGATGCATCTGACGGCTGAGCCGGTAGCGCCCGGGGACGGGCAGATCGGTCTGGCGGCGACGCTTCGCCTCGACATAGGAGCGGCTGAGCTCATCCGAGGACAACCCCGTCTGAGGGTCGCACTCGAACATGTAGAACTCACCGGGACGGCCGAACCGTATGTCCTTGGCCACCGCCTGCCATTCGGGGGCGTAGCCCTCGGCGCGTTGCAGGATCTCGAAGAATGTCTCAGCGGTGGTGTGCCCACCCAGGTAGACCCCCTGGAACCCTAACCCACGCGCCACCGCGGCCTGCTTGGCGGCGAGGTCGACAAAGTAAGAGCGGCCCTTGTCCTTGCCGGCGCCGTAACGTTCGGCGATCTCGAGCAGCTCGTCGCTCACCACAACGCCTGGGATCCGCCCCGCGTGAAAGGCTCGGGCCGCCGGGCGCGAGAGCAGGTAGACATTCGCCAGGGCGAACAACCGGAGCTTCGCGTAGCGCATATATCGCAGCAACTCGTCGTCTTTACGGGCGTTGTAGCCGATCTGGTTAATCACGAACCGCGCTCCGGCCGCCGTCTTCTTGGCCAGCTTGAGGTATTGGGGCACCACCTCGCGCTCGAACAGCTTGTGGTTGGTCACAACGCAGCCCAGGAAGAAGTCGGTCGGGTCCAACCGGTTCTCCGGGCGTCGCTGATCGGACAGCCCCTGGTTCATCTCCGCGAACAGCTTCAGAAGCCCGACGGAGTCGATGTCAAACACAGGCGCGGGCGCACCACGATGGCCTTGGCGCGAATAGTCTCCCGACAGCGCCAGCACGTTGTTGAAGCCCTCGGAGGCCAACTTCCATCCGCGGCTCTCAAGAGCGTTCCGATTCCAGTCCTTGCAAGCCAGATGGATGATCACTTCCTGCCCGCGCGAGACCAGATCGGTGCCGAGCGTGTCCGGGGCGAGCATCGCATTGCCGCCCGGGTTGTCAGTAATCGAGATCACGTCGATCCTGGGATCGGCCGCCAGCTGCTGGGCCATCTCGACCGTGGCCCGGCTGGACTGCGCGGTGACCACTCCCCGGCTGGTGACAAGCTCGACGGCAACCGCGAAGGTTCCGCGCCGCTCCAAGCGCTCGCGAAAGCGCGCCTTCTGTGGCGGTCCACTCAGGCTCATCGGCAGCTGCCGCCCGCATCAGCTGCGCAGGCGAGCGATGATCTCAAGGCCGGGAGCAGGCTCAAACGAGGGATCAGCGAGAGGACTGGGTTCATGGCTACACCTTAGTCTCAGTGTGCGCGCGGATCAGCTTTTCGAGCGCTTCGCTCGCTGACGATCCAGATCAGGCATGAGCGCCGGGGCGCGCGCAGACATCAGCCGGCGCGAACGCCGCCGTAGGGCGCGACGCGGCACGATCCCTGCGTCGCCAACTCGATCGTGAGCTCCGCGGCGTCGCGCTGAGCAAAGCACTCGTTGGCGGGCGGCACTCAAGGACGCTGGTGCGGTCAGGTGCCGTCCGCCGTCCCGGCGGCGCGACTGCTCAGCGCTAGCCGTGCCGGGCGTCCGCCGTGTGAGCCAGCCGACGGCGGATGTCGCGCGCCGGCGGCGATGCGGAGCGCGGTGGGTGAGACATGACGTCCGGCCCGGAGCCGATGCCCTGCATGTCCGGTACGAGCGCGGCGTCCACGTCGGCGTCGTCGGTGTAGGCCCGCCGGACCGCCTCGATGAGCAGCTTGAGCTGACGGTCGAGCGGCGGCCGGCGCTCGGGCGATGCCACCGCCCGCAGATCCTCAAGCGCGGCGCGCAGCCGACGGGCGACCTGGGGTGACCCGGAGCCGGCCAGCCGAAGCTCATCGAAGGCGAGGCGAACGTAGCCCTCCCAGCTCATCACCCGTTCGACGAGCCGCACGTTACCGTGGGCATCGTGATGGCGTCCGGAGGGAAACTCACGCCGAGCGAGTCGGCCGAGGATGTCGTGGATGGCATTGATCGCCTGCACGGAGGTGCTCGGGTCCTGGAACGGGCTCGAGTAGATGCTCCGCGCGGCCACGTCGACGAGCTTGCGCAGCCCGAACGCGGGCTCGAACTCGTGGCTGCGCTCACGTTCCAGGATCACGCTGAGCGCAGCCGCGCTCCGATGCGGCTCGGGAAGGGAGCCCCGCACACGGAAGAGCGGGGCGCCGCGGGGCACGTAATCACCCATCGCGGGCACCAGCTCCAGCACGCAGTCGGCCTTCTCGGCGATGTCCACGAGCACATGGTGCGGAAGCTTGGTGACGACCCCGTAGTTGGGCGCCACCACCACGCTCGGGTCGTCCTCCGGCTCGGGCGCGGCCGGGTAAAGACGGTCCACCTCGTCGCGCGTCGCGTCCGCGACCCGGCCGATCAGCCCACCGACCCGAATCGACTGCGCGGTGTGGTGCACATAGAGCACGAGCACGACTATCGCGCTCAGGATCAGCCCGTAGTCGACGACGACGGCGAGGCCGGGCACCGGCCCGCCACCAGCGCTCTTGCCGTTGACCTCGCGCAGGACCGTCATCGAGTAGGCGAACGTCCCGATGAACAGCCCGACCGCCAGCTGGCTGCGGCGGTCGTCCAGGATCGCCCGCACGATGCGCGGCGAGAACTGTCCCATTGCCAGCTGTACCGCGACGAGGGTCAGCGACAGCACGACGCTGGTTAGGGTCACCAGCGCTGTCGACGCCGCGGTGAGGATCGTCTGCACCGAGGCGGCCGAGCCGGTCACCCCCGTGCTGACGACGCGAAAGCCGGAGGCCCGATCGACTGACAGCAGCGCCACGGCGAGACCGATGCCGGCCAGCACGCAGGTCAGCGGCAGCAGCCACAGCCGCGTCTGGGCCAGGTGCCACAGCCTGAAGCGCTGAACCCTCTTCACAACTGCGGCCACCCGTGGATATCCACCACGATGGTGTTCTACCCGGCGACGCCTAAGCCAACCTCCGGTCGGCGACGACTTTCGTCTTATCCGGCAATCGAACCCTCGGGGCCGGATCCGCGACGCCCCGCATGGTTGCCGATCGGCGCTGACCCTATGCTTGGCGGGTGTCTGAGTCCCCGTCGCCCCTAGGTGAGTTCATCCGCCGTCAGCGCGAGCTGTCGGAGATGTCGATGCGCGAGTTCGCCCGCTTGGCCGGCATCTCCAACCCCTATCTGTCGCAGATCGAGCGCGGCTTGCGTGCGCCCTCCGAACAGGTGCTGCACGCCATCGCCGAAACCCTCAAGGTCTCGGCCGAGACTCTCTACGAGCAGGCTGGCGTCCCGGTCGAGGAGCCTGAGCCGTCGAAGGTGGTGGAGGCGATCCGGGAGGATCCGCGACTGACCGCCCGCCAGCGCCAGGCGCTGGTCCAGGTCTACGAGGCCTTCGTCAGAGTCGGCGCCCGGCCCCGGCGCTCCACTCCAGGATCGTGACGAGGCACGGGCGCGCGGAGCGCCTCGTGCCCGTCACGGCGTACGGCTCGGCCTACAGAGCGACGAGCTCACGTGCGGCCGAGATGGTCGCGCTCGTAACGTCCTCGGTCATCTTCGCGTGGGCGTTAAACAGGCCGGTGACGCCCTCCACCTGGGACTGGGCGCCGACCTTACGCTCGAACTGCGTCAGGCCGTTGACGTAGCGCTCAACTCCGTCGAGGTACGCGCTGGTGACCTTGCGCCCGGCTTCGATGAAGCGCTCATTGGCTTCGCGCACGCGCTCGCCGGCGGCCTCGAGGTCCGGGTACAGGTTCTTCTGCTGCTTGGTTGATGTGGCTGCTGCCATGTCGTACTCCCGAAAGGTCGTGGGTATCAGATGTGTCCACCTTGCCGATCTGCGCCATCGGCCGATCGGCAACCAGACTCAGCGTTGCTCTGCTTGCAGGTTAGCAGCTAGGCAGCTAATCCGCAAGCATTTCTGGAACTTGGCCGCGCTTGCGTAGTTAGCGCTTCTATATGCTAATAGCAAGCAGCTGTCCTCTTTTCTTGCTAGGGTCCGCCACCCCCAGATGGGGGGCGCCGTCATAGCAAAGGAGTCTCATGGCCACCGGATGTGCCCCGACTTTTGAGGAAATCGCGCTCACCGACTCTCTGAGCGCCTGGACGGCCGCCGTGGAAGGGGCGTGCGCATGGTGGGCCGCCGCGCTTCGCCGCGGCGCGACGCCGGCGGACCTCATGCTCGACTACGTGAACTGGTGGGGGCAGATGACCGGCCGTCGTCGGCCGAGCTGGAGCTCGCCGCATCACATCGTGTTCGAGAGTCCCGTGGCCCGGCTGCGCGATTTCTCCACCACGGGCCCGCGCAGCAAGGTCGTTCCCACACTGGTCCTCCCGCCCCAGGCGGGTCACGACTCGTGCATCGTGGACTTCTCCCCGGAGCAGAGTCAGATGCGCACGATCCTGGACACTGGCCTGACGCGCGCGTTCACGTTGGACTGGATCGGCGCTACCGAGGCGACGAAAGACGCCACCATCGACGACTACCTGACCGTCATCGAGCGTGCGCTGGACCACATGGGGGGCCGAGCCAACCTGATCGGTGACTGCCAAGGTGGCTGGCTGGCCACCATCTACGCCGCGCTGCATCCCGAGCGTGTCAACACGCTGACGATCGCCGGCGCGC
>JBAQGP010000824.1:0-5045 GCA_049287845.1 Solirubrobacteraceae bacterium
GAGCGCGGACCTGCGTCTGGGGCTCGACGCCGTGCGCCGGCCCAAGGACGAGGTGGAGCTAGAGCGCATGCGCGTCGCCGAGCGCGCCACCAGCGCCGCCTTCGCCGCCGCCGTGCCGGTCCTGGTGGAGGGCAGCACCGAGCGCTCGGTCCAGGTGGAGCTCGAGCTCGCCGCCCTGCGTGCCGGCGCCGATGGCATGGCCTACGACACGATCGTCGGCGCGGGCACCAACTCCGCCGTTCTGCACTTCATGCCCACCGGCCGGCCGCTGGTCAACGGCGACCTCGTGCTCATCGACGCCGGCGCCGACTACCGCCAGTACGCCTCGGACATCACGCGCACGTATCCCGTCGGGGGCCGTCTCAGCCCCGAGCAGCAGGAGCTCCACGCGGTCGTCCACGCGGCCGAGCGGACCGCCATCGGGCGCTGCGTTCCCGGAACCGAGTGGGTCGACGTGCACATGACCGCCGCGCAGGTCATCGCCGAGGGCCTGGTGGCATTCGGCGTCCTGCGCGGCGAGCCCAGCGCGCTCGTGGAGTCGGGCGCGGTGTGGCTGTTCTTCCCCCACGGCATCGGGCACCTCGTCGGCCTGGGTGTCCGCGACGCCGCGGGCCCCCTGCGCGCGCGCCGCGACAAGCCCAGCGGGATCGCGAACCTGCGCATCGACCTCCCGCTGGAGCCGGGGTACGTCGTCACCGTCGAGCCGGGGATCTACTTCGTGCCGGCCATGCTGCAGGATCCCGAGCGCCGCACGCGCCACCACGACACCGTCGTCTGGGACCGCGTCGATCGCCTGCTGGGCTTCGGCGGCATCCGCATCGAGGACAACCTGCTCATCACCGAAGGTGGTCACGAGATCCTCACCGCGGACGTGCCGGTCCTGGGCTGACCGCCCGAGCGCGCGCGGTCCTGGACGCATCCTCGGGGTCGAGACCGGCCTGGGGGCACCCGGTCGGCGTCCGGCTCGCGGACATCACGCCGATGACAAAAGTGCGCTCAGAGAGCGCTCTTGTCATCGGCGTCGGGGAGAGAGGACAGCAGCGCCGGCAACTCGTCCAGCGCACTCACGGTCTGCACTCCGGCGGCGCGGAATGCCTTGCGGTCCCGGTCGCGGTCGAGGTCGTGGTCGCCGTCGCTGTCGCTGTCGGGTGCGTAGGCGATGGCGCGCATGCCCGCGGCGAGCGCGGCCTGGACCCCGATCACCGTGTCCTCGACGACCACGCACCGGTCCGGCGCAAAACCCATCGTCGCCGCGGCATGCAGGAACAGGTCGGGCGCCGGCTTGCCCCGCCCCACGCTGTGCGCCGAGAACAGCGCCTCGGGGCCGAAGAGCTGACGCAGCCCGGTGAGGCCGAGCGTGTGCTCGGTCTTGGCCAGCCTGCCCTGCGACGCCACGCACACGTCAAAGCCCATCGCCTTCACCTCGGCGACGGCTGCCGCCGCTCCCGGCACCGGAGCAAGCCGCGCCGTGAACGCGTCCTCGCGGTCGCGCTCGAACGTCTCCATGAAGTCCGGGGGCAGCGGCGAGCCCAGCCGGCGCTCGGCGTCGGCGCGGATCTCGGACAGGAACATCCCGCGGTAGCGGTCGTGCGCCTCCTCTGCCGAGATCGCCAGTCCCAGCGTGCCCAGCGCATCGGCGAGCACCGCGTTGGAGATCCGCTCGCTGTCCACCAGCACCCCGTCGCAGTCGAAGATCACCAAGCACGGCGCCACGCGCCAGATCATGCCCGATCCGCCGCCCTCCCCTTGACGCCTCCGCCGCGATTGCTGTACCTTGAGCCGCGAACTGGTCTAGACCAGTACTCCCGCTCCCGCGCCGGAGCCGGTGAGGAGAGACCGACCATGGCCAAGATCAGCTACATCGACGCGACGTGCATCTATGAGGGCGCCAGCACCCCGTCGGTCGCCGAGCTGAGCCTCGACGTCCAGGACGGCGAGTTCATGGTGCTCGTCGGGCCCTCGGGGTCGGGCAAGTCGACGGCGCTCCGCATGCTTGCAGGTCTGGAGGCGGTCAGCGCGGGCGAGATCCACATCGATGGGGCGGACGTCTCGCGAAAGGAGCCCAAGGATCGCGACATCGCGATGGTGTTCCAGAGCTACGCGCTCTATCCGCACATGACGGTCGCCGAGAACATGGCCTACGCACTGAAGCTGCGGGGCATGGCCAAGCCCGAGCGAGAGGCCAAGGTGAGCGAGGCGGCGAAGCTGCTCGACCTTCAGGACTACCTCGACCGCAAGCCCAAGGCCCTATCGGGCGGTCAGCGCCAGCGCGTGGCGATGGGCCGGGCGATCGTTCGCGAACCGCGCGTGTTCCTGATGGACGAGCCGTTGTCCAACCTGGACGCCAAGCTCCGGGTGGAGACGCGCGCCAACATCGCCAACCTCCAGGCGCGGCTCGAGACGACGACCATCTACGTCACCCACGACCAGGTCGAGGCGATGACCATGGGGCATCGCGTGGCGGTGCTCAAGGACGCGCGTCTGCAGCAGGTCGACACACCGCGCCACCTCTACGAGCATCCGGCCAACGTCTTCGTCGCGGAGTTCATCGGCTCGCCCGCGATGAACCTGCGCACCGCCAAGCTCAACGGCGAGGGCGCCCTCCTGGGCGGCGGAGTGGTGCCGCTCTCCCGTGACGCGGTGACGGCCGCCCGCGCCGGCGGGCTCGACGAGGTCACCATCGGGCTCCGCCCCGAGTCGACCGGCCTGTCCGCGGCCGGCTCACCCGGCGCGCTCGATCTCACCGTCCGGCTGGTCGAGGAGCTCGGAGCCGACGCGTACGTGTACGGTGAGCTCGCGGGCGATGCCGGCGGCGAGAAGCCATGGGTCGTTCGCTGCGACGGCCGCAGCACTCCCCGCATCGGTGACCGGGTCGGCGTCGTCGTCAACCCCGGCGACCCCCACCTCTTCAACGCCCGCACCGGCCTGCGGCTCACCGCGTGAGCCGGCCACCAGCCACCGCAGACGGTCGCCGATGACGACCGCCGCTCAGCGACCTGCGGCCGAACCCAAGTACTACGCCGTCAAGCGACACCTGCTGGATTTCATCGCCACCCTGCAGGCGGGGGCACCTGTCCCCACCGAACGGGAGCTGGCCGAGCGCATGCAGACCTCACGGACCACCGTGCGCCAGGCTCTCTCAGAGCTGGTCGTCGAGGGCAGGCTCGTCCGCCGCCAGGGCTCGGGCACCTACGTGGCGGAGCCGAAGATCACCTGGCCCCTGTACCTCGCCAGCTTCACCGAGCAGGTCAAGGCCAGCGGCTTCACGCCATCGGCGCAGGTGCTGGGAACGCAGCGGATCCCGGCCAGCGCCGAAATCGCCCAGCAGCTCCACCTGGCGCCGCGCGCCGCCGTCTACAAGCTCGACCGCCTGCGCCTGGCCGACAACTGGCCGATTGCGGTCGAAACCTCGTGGCTGCCGGCCGAGCGGTTCCCGGGCCTCTCGCGCCTGATGCGGACCCAGGGCTCCCTGCACGCGCTCCTGGCCGACCGGTTCGGGATCGCCATGCGCGCGGGCGAGGAGTCGATCGAGACCGCGCCGGCGACGCCGCGCGAGGCCGGGCCGCTGCGCGTCGACGTGGGGACGCCGATGCTCGTCGTCAGCCGCCAGAACTTCGACTCGGACCGGGTCCCGGTGGATTTCGGCCGCACATGGTTCCGCGGTGACCGGGTGACTCTGGTCACGCGCCTGGGGCCGAGACGGCGATGACCGTCTCCGCGATCACCGGCGTGCCGGCACGGTTGCTCGCGGGCGGGCGGGTGGTGACGCCCGAGGGGGTGCTGACCGACGCCTGGGTGCACGTGAACGGCGACACCATCGCCTCGGTGGATGCCAGCCAGCCCGCGGTGGACGCCCCCGTCTTCGACCTGGAGGGTGCCTGGCTGCTGCCGGGGTTCATCGACCTCCACATGCACGGCGGCGGCGGGCACAGCGTCGCGGACTCGCGGGAGGCGATGAACGGCGCGGTCACCTTCCACCGCCGTCACGGCACCACCGCGACGATCGTCTCACTGATGACCGCGCCCGTGGACGAGCTCTGCGAGCAGCTGGGGTGGGCCGCCGACCTCGTGCGGGGCGGGCCGACGCGCGGGGGGCACGTGCTGGGATCCCACCTGGAGGGCCCGTTCCTGTCGCCCCGGCGCAGCGGCGCCCAGAACCCCGCGCACATGATCGCTCCCGATCGGGCGGTGCTCGAGCGATTGATCGTGGCCGGCGGCGAGAGCCTGCGGATGATGACGCTCGCGCCTGAGCTCGATGGAGCGCTGTCGCTGATCGCTCCCCTGCGTGAACGTGCGGTGATCGTGGCCATGGGCCATTCGGATGCCAGCTACGACGAGGCGACGGCCGCCATTCACGCGGGCGCCAATCACGTGACGCACCTGTTCAACGCCATGCCATCGCTGCACCATCGCGCCCCGGGGCTGGTGGGCGCGGCGCTCGAGACGGGCATCCCGTGTGAGCTCATCAACGACGGCCGCCACGTTCATCCTGCGGTGGTGGGACTGGTGGCCAGGCTGATCTCCTGCCCCGTGCTCGTGACCGACGCGATCGACGCCAGCGGCGTCGGCGATGGCACCTTCGTGCTCGGCGGCCAGGAGGTCCACGTCCACGAGGGCGAGGCTCGTCTCGCGCGCACCGAATCCCTTGCCGGAAGCACGCTGACGATGAACGAGGCGCTGCGCCGCGCCGTGCACGACAGCGCCCTCAGCGTCGAGCAGGCGTCGGCGGCCGCCTCCGCCAATCCCGCCACCGTGCTGGGGCTCGAGGCATCGATGGGATCGATTGCCGCGGGGCGACGGGCCGACCTGGTGGTGCTCGATGACGACCTGCGGGTGACCGCGGTCATGGCCGGGGGCGGCTGGTGCGATGAGAACTGACCACGGGTTAACTCAAATTGGTCTAGACAACTCGCGTGCAAGGTTGTACCGTGCGCAGCCGACAGCACAACGAGTCAAGCTGGAGGGAGACCAAGAGGATGAGGAAACGGTTATTCGCCACTGCGCTGGCCGCGGTGGTGGCGGCGGTCACGGTCGCGGCGTGTGGC
>JBAQGP010000825.1:0-4835 GCA_049287845.1 Solirubrobacteraceae bacterium
GCTGACGTCGGCCGACGTCGGGGCGACCATCGAGGTGTTCGAGAGCGTGGACGACACCACCGCGACGGCGACTATCACGGCCACCTCCACCCCAACCGCCGCGGTCGCGCCGCTGCCGCCGCCGGTCATCACAGCCCAGCCGACCATCGCGGGGGTGGCGCAGCTGGGCCAGCCCCTCACCCTCACGCCGGGGGTCTGGACCAATGGGACGACGATCACCAACCAGTGGGAGGACTGCACCGGCGCGAGCTGCAGCCCGATCCCCGGCGCGACCGGCCTCACCTACACGGTCGCTCTCGGCGACATCGGACGCACGATCGACGTGCTCGAGAGCGCGTCGAACGACGGCACCGCTGCCACCGGTCCCGTAACGGTGCACTCGGCGCAGACCGGCGTCGCGGTCGCGCCGCCCGTCAACGCCGTGCCCCCCGCGATCACCGGCACGGCGCAGCAGGGCCAGGTCCTGTCCGTGACGCCGGGGACCTGGCTCTACAGCCCCACCTCGACCACCGAGCAGTGGGAGGACTGCGCCGCCCTGGTCTGCACCGCCATCCCGGGGCAGAATGGGACCACCTACACGGTCGGCCCCGGCGACGTGGGACATACGATTCAGGTCGTCGAGACCGCCGTCAATGCCGCGGCGTTGGGCGGCGTGGGCGCGGCCTCGGGCCGCACGGGCACCGCGTCGGCCACCAGCACCACTTCCGTGGTGGCCTACTCGCAGAACACTCCGACCGCCAACCAGGACATCACGCTGGTGGCGACGGTGATCTCGAACTCTCCCAACGCCAGTCCCCATGGCTCGCTGTCGTTCTTCAACGGCTCGGACGCGATCCACGGTTGCGGCGGCAAGGGGGTCAGCGGCCGGCAGACCATCATCATCGTCTGCCAGGCCGGGTTCCCGGCGGGCGTCGCCCAGATCTCGGCTGCGTATCTGGCTGATTCCGGATCCCTCGTGGCCGGCTCGAGCAGTGATACGACTCCGCTCAGCATCGGCAAGGGCCCGACCTCGGTCTCGCTCGCGGTGACCCCGGAGGTCGCGCCCGGCGGGCGCGCCACGTACGTCGCGACGCTCGAGGTGCCGGTCAGCGACGCCGGCCCCACCTTGCCGAGCGGCTCGATCGAGTTCCTCGACGGCGGCCAGCCGATCGGCGCCTGTGCCGGCCAGGCCTTGAGCAACCTGACGGCCACCTGCTCCGTGAGCTACCCCTCTCCGGGTACTCACAGCATCTCCGCGCTCTACAACGGCGACGCCAATTTCACCGGCTCGACCTCACCCGCCAGCGGTGTGCAGATCGTCCAGGGCGCCGCCAGGGCGCCGGCCGTGCACGGGACCCTGGGCTCGACGCTGTCGTGGAAGATCTTCTACCACCCGCACTACTCCGAACTGATCGGGCTTGAGGCATATGCCGTCCCCAAGGGGACGAGCATTCTCGTCCGGTGCCACGGGCGGGGTTGCCCGTTCGCCACCTGGCATCTGGCTGAGGCGGCCAACTCGATCAACCTGCTGTCGCGTTTCCGTCACCGCCACCTGCGAGCCGGGACGCGGATCACGGTGCGCCTGACGCGGCGGCAATGGGTCGGGAAGTCCTACTCGTTCACGATCCGCGCCGGCCGAGCGCCGATGGTCAGGAAGACCTGTCTTGCGCCGGGCGGAGTCAAGCCCGTGGCCTGTCCGACCCACTCCCGCTGACGCCAGATCGCGATCGGGGCCGCGGGCAAAGGGCTCGCGCGAGGATCCCGGCGGACTCCGGTCACAGGTTCTTTACAACAATGCTACGATTTTGTGAAGTAGCAGTAGGTTCGGGTGCGACGGTCAATAACGATCCACCACAACCGGGGGCGGTCCTGTGGGAGTCGACGATGAGAAGCATGGGGCGGGAGCGCCGGCTCCGGCCTGGCGTCGCGCGGCACAGCGCTGACGACAAGTTGGGAGTCCGGCCGCTGGCGGCAGACAATTTCGATGTCGGCGCAACACCCTCGGCTGAGGCGCGGGCGCAGCCGATCGCCCTTCGGGCGCTCGCGATCGGCTTGGTCACCGGCATCCTCGTCGCACTGGAGGTTCTGAGGCCGGTTCACACCATCGACGTGAGCGCACGGGCCGCGGTGGAGACGGCGATCGCCGCCGCCGCCGTTCTCACCTCTCGGCTCCTGATCGAGATCGTCGCCCGTACGCGGCAGCTCCGAGAGCTTCTGCTCGCTCTCGGGGTCCTCGCCGTCTCGCTCGGCGGCTTCTCATCCTGGGTCGGACCCCTGGTCGCCGGAGTGCGCGGTCCAGCGTCCGGCGACGCTGTCTCTCTGGGCTGCGCGCTGATCGGTGCACTGGCGCTGGCGGCCGCGGCGCTCGCGCCGCCCACGTCGATCATCAGGCCTTTTGGCGGACTCGCCAAAGCCGCCGCAGTGCTGGGGCTCAGCGTGATCGCGATCGGGACGTTGTTGGCGGGGGTCATCGCGGTCCACCCGGCCACCGGCGCCGCGAGCGCGGCGGCGCCCTCCCTCACAGCCGGTGTACAGGTGGCGTCGGCCGTCATTCTGGCCGTTGCGGGGTTCGCGTTCGTCGCCGGGTCCTGGCGCGCCGAGAGAGGGACCGAGCTTCTGGTCGGGGCCTGCCTGCTGCTCGCCGCGGCCGGCGTCCAGTTCGTCGCCGTCCAGACGGTGCCGGCCGACTGGGTCACGCCGCGCGAAGGCGCGCGTCTCGTCGCCTTCGGCCTCCTGCTGGGAACGGCGTGGTTCCGTCATGTGAGGGTCCAGCGCCACCACGCCTACACGGCCGTCTGCTCGGAGCGTGAACGGATCGCGCGCGACCTCCACGACGGTCTGGCCCAGGACCTCGCCTGCATCACCACGCAGGGGCAGCGCCTCGACTGGCGGCTCGCGCCTGATGATCCGCTCATCCTTGCCACCCGTGACGCCCTCGCCGAGGTTCGCGGGATGATCGCGGACCTGACCGCGTCGACCGCGGTCACGTCGGAGGTGGGAGCGCGCCCGGTCGCGCATGAGCGTGGGGCTCGGTTCGACGTGACGGTTGACGTGGGGTCCGAGGCAGGCTCGGTGCCCACGGTGGAGAGCCGGAGATCCCAGATGCGGCCTGCCGGCCTGCCGCGGAGGCACCCACTGGCACGCGGCATGTCTCGGCTGTCCCGGGAGGGGCCACTTCGAGCCAAACCGCGGCGCGCAGCGTGAACGGCTGACCGTGGTGAATCGCTCTGGCGCGCCACGTGACGAGGACCCCAAGGTCATCGTCGTCGACGATCACGAGTTGTTTCGCGGTGGGGTCATCGGGCTGCTCCAGGAGCGTGGTATCGAGGTCGCGGGCGAGGCAGGCCTCGCTGCGGACGGGATTCGGCAGGCGGCGGCGATCGGACCGTGCGTGGTGTTGATGGATCTGAACCTGCCCGGGATGTCGGGGGTCGAGGCGACCCAGCGGCTCACGGCCGTCGCCCCACTCGCACGGGTGCTCGTGCTGACGGTCTTCGTCGACGATCAACACGTGATCGACGCGCTGCTGGCCGGGGCGTGTGGCTACGTGCTCAAGGACGCCCCCATCGAGCAGATCATCGATGGCATCCGGGCTGCCGCGCGTGGGGAATCGAGTATCTCGCCGCGCGTCGCGAGCCGCTTGATACATCGCCTTCGCGAGCCTTGTGACATCGAGCCGTCAGCCATGGAGGAGTCGCTGACCCGACGCGAGCTGGAGGTGTTGGGGCTCCTCACTCGGGGGCTCGACAACTCAGAGATCGCGCAGGCTCTCTACCTGAGCCAACACACAGTCAAGAACCATGTGTCCACCATCCTCATGAAGTTGCAGGTGGAGAACCGGATTCAGGCCGCAGTGCGAGCGGTCCGCGGCGGTCTCGTCTGACGCGTTGCACGTGTCAGGACGAGACGGTCAGTGACCAGTGCGGGTGACTGAGCTGTTGCGGTTCGCCAGCACGCGGGCCGCCGCCATGCGGTTGCGGACTCCAAGGCGCAGGAATATCGACCTCATGTGGAACTTGACGGTGTTCAACGAGATGAAGAGTCGGGCGCCGATCTCCTCATATGAGAGGCCGTCGGCCAGCAGCGTCAGCACCTCCATCTGACGCTCCGACAGCCCGTCCAGTGGATCGTTGCGATCAGCGGACAGAGCGCTCTGCCACCCGGAGGGCAGGACGGGTCGCCCGTGGGCGACGTGGTCCAGGCAGGCGGCGACGTCGCGCGCCGCGGCGTCGCTGAGGAGCAGGCCCCCGATGCGCTGGTCGAGGACGAAGCTGACGAGCGCGGGCTCCAGCGTGTCCGCCACGATCACGATCTCCACCCGGGGGACGCGCCGGCGCAGCTCGCGGACGAGCTCCAGGGTCGGCCGCGAGTCGATGCCGGCGCCGACGACGACGACGTCAGGCCGCTGCTCCGAGATCGCCTTGACCGCGACGTCCGCCACGATCGCGCCCGTGACTGAAAAGCCCTCGCGGTCTGCGATCAGCGCCGCCAGGGCCTCGGCGATCAGCCGACGCGGGTCGGCCACCGCCACTCGCACCGGGCGTCAGCGGATCAAGCTCGGCGGTGGCGGCCGTGAAATCTGATCGGTGATCAGATCTCACCATGAGTGGCTGCCACCTGGCATAGCCAGCCCGTCAAGCGACACACGAGTTTCCCCACTTCCCATTCGACCCGATCCCCAGGTCGCGTGTTGGGCGCATGATGAGCTTTGCGCACTTTAACCGTACGTACCCTGTCAACCGCGACGCACTCGCGTCCTGTTCACACGGTGACAAGTCTCAGGCGGGGGGGACGGGTCCGCCCGCCATGGCCGCCGCTCCCGCCGGCGCCCGGAGCTACTGTGTGCGGTATGGAGG
>JBAQGP010000826.1:0-3248 GCA_049287845.1 Solirubrobacteraceae bacterium
GCTTGCGGGCCTGAGAGCTGCGTCCCCGGGCGCTTTCGGCCAGCCGGTCGCCGCCGAGCGTGACGTCGCCCGTGTAGTTGGAGTGCAGCCCCGAGATGCAGCGGGCCAGCGTGGTCTTGCCGCTCCCGGACTCGCCCACCACCGCGACGCACTCGTTGCGCCGGACCTCCAGCTCGATGTCGTGCAGGACATGGACGGCGCCGTAGTTGCCGTTGAGGTTCACCACCGAGAGCACCACGTCGCCGGCCCGGGCCGCCGCCTGGGTCTCCCCGGTGGTGGGCAGCTCCGACGGCGCCTCCTCGGCGCGGTAGCAGTGCACGAGGTGGCCGCCCCCGAACTCCGTTGCCGGCGGGAACGCCTCGTTGCAGCGCTCGATGGCCAGATCGCAGCGCGGGGCGAAGAAGCAGCCGGGCGGCCGGTTGCCGGGCAGGGGCGCATGACCGCCGATGCCCACCACGGCGCGCTTGCCCGCCATGTCGGGGACGGCCCGCAGCAGCTTGCGCGTGTAGGGGTGGCGCGGCTTGGCGAAGATCGCGTCGCGCGGGCCGCGCTCGACGATCCGCCCGGCATACATCACCGCCACCGCGTCGGCCAGCTCGGCCACCACGGCGAGGTCGTGGCTGACATACACCGCGGCCACGTTGTGGGTCTTACACAGGTCGCGCACCGTCTCCAGCACGCGCGCCTGGGTGGTGACGTCCAGGCCCGTGGTCGGCTCGTCGCAGACGATCACGTGCGGCCGGCAGGCGAAGGCCATGGCGATGGCCACGCGCTGTTGCTGGCCGCCGGAGAGCTGATGGGGGTAGCGGCGCAGGAAGTCGTCGTCGCTGGGCAGCGCCACCTCCTCCAGCGTCTCGCGGATGCGGGCCTTCTGGTCCTCGGAGCTGGTCTGGGACTTGTGGGCCTCGAGCATCTCCGAGAGCTGGCGGCCGATGCGCAGCGCCGGGTTCAGCGCGGTCCCCGGGTCCTGAGGGATGTAGGAGACCGTGCCACCGCGAAGCCGGCGCAGCTCGCCGGCGGCCATCGCCGCCAGGGGCCGGCCGTCGATGAGGATCTCCCCACCGGTGACCTTGCCGCCGGGCCGGCAATAGCCCATCAGGGCCATGCCCACCGTCGTCTTGCCCGACCCCGACTCGCCCACCAGGCCCAGCACTTCGCCGGCGCGCACCTCGAGGGCGATGGCGTCGACGATGTCCTCGCCGCTGGAGGTGAGGTCGATCTTCAGGTCGCGGACGGTGACCGCGATGGCCGGCCGCTCCGCGGCGTTCGATGGCTGGTCTGCAATCGCCATGGTCACTCCCCTCGGTCGATGCCGATCGCCGCGCGGGCGAAGCCGTCGGTCAGCAGGTTGGTCCCGATCGTCAGCAGCGCGATGGCGATCACCGGGAGCAGGACGCCCCACGGCTGGACGGAGACCGCCAGGCGATTGTCCTGGATCATGAGGCCCCAGTCGGAGGTCGGCGGTTGCAGGCCCACGCCCAGGAAGTTGATCGCGGCGATCAGTCCGATCGAGTACGTGAGTCTCAGCCCCAGCTCCACCAGCAGCGGACTGGTGACGTTGGGCATGAGCTCGCCGAAGATGATCCGTCTTCGCGGCTCACCCACCGCCTCGGCGGCTCTGATGAAGTCGCGTTCCACCACCTGCTGGGCGGCCCCCCGGATCACCCGGGCCACGCGCGGGGCGTGGGAGAGGCCGACGATCAGGACGATGAGCGTCACGCTGGACTGGAACGCCGTGAGCAGCAGCAGGGCGAGCACGATCTGCGGAAACGCCATGAACACATCGGCGATACGCATGAGGATCTCGTCGACGAGCCCGGACATGTAGGCGGCGGTGAGGCCGACCACGAGTCCCAGCACCACGCCGATGATCGTGGCGGCGGCCGACATGCCGAGCACGGTGCGTCCGCCGTAGAGGAAGCGGCTCCATACGTCGCGGCCCAGGTTGTCGCCGCCGAACAGCGCGGCGGAGGACGAGGGGCTGTTGGGGGCGGTGACGAACTCGTTGGGGGAGTGGGGGGCGATGAGCGGTCCCGCGAGCGCGATGAGCACCATCACGACGAAGATGAGCAGCCCGATGCGCGACCGCCACTGATGCAGCGTGCCGCCGATCAGCACCTTCCACTGGCGCTGGCGCATCTCCTCACCCGCGCCCGCCGGCTCGATGGGGTCGTCGATCGTCACTGCTGAGGTACTCATCGTGCCGCCGCCGTTCGCAGTCGCGGAGTGACGAGGATGGTGAGGATGTCGGCGATGAGGTTCACCGCCACGTAGACGGCGGCGATGATGATCGCCAGCGCCTGCACCTCGGGGATGTCGCGGTTGCCCACCGCGTCCACCAGCGCCGAGCCGATGCCGGGGAACCCGAACACCGTCTCGACGACCACCACCCCGCCCGCCATGTAGGCCAGCTGAAGCGCCGACACCTGGATGGCGGGAACGATCGCGTTGGGGACGGCGTGGCGCCAGATCACCGTCCGGTTGGGCAATCCCTTGAGCCGGGCCATCGTCACGTAGTCAGACTCGAGCACCTCCACCATCGAGGCGCGCATGATCCGGGCGATGTAGGGGGTCACCGCGATGATCAGCGTCGCCGCCGGGAGGATCACCTCCTTGAGGACATTCCAGGCATGCTCTCCCGGCGGGATGATCGAGACTGCGGGGAGCACGTGCGTCACGTTGGTGGCGAACAGCAGCACCAGCCCGATGCCGATGACGAACTCCGGCAGCGCCGCCAGGGCCAGCGTGGTCACCGAGAGGATGTGGTCGGTCGGCTTGTCGCGCCGCACGGCCATGAGGACCCCGAGGCCGATCGACAGCGGGATGGCGATCAGGCCCGAGATCAACACGAGGAAGCCCGTGTCGAGAATCCGGCTCGAGATGAGATGGGAGACGGGCGCCTGGGTCGCCGCCGAGGTGCCGAAGTTCCCGTGCACCACCCCTCCCAGCCAGCTGAAGTACTGCGAGAACACGGAACGGTCCAGGTGCAGCTGCTGGGTGAGCGCGGCGATGCGCGCCGGCGTGGCGTTGCGACCCAGGATCGCCCGGGCGGCATTGCCGGGCAGGGCCTGGGTCGCCGCGAACACGACGATCGAGACCAACAGCAGCGTCAGTAACCCCAGAAGGATCCGTCGTAGCAGGAACCTGCTCATGGCCTCATCTCCCGGTGTTGTCGCTTACGCGGTGAACCCCACGTTCTTGAACCAGTAGTTGCCCAGGGGGAACCCGGACTTCGCCTCCACAAGGCC
>JBAQGP010000827.1:0-8890 GCA_049287845.1 Solirubrobacteraceae bacterium
GCCGCACGACGCTGGAGCTGTCGATCGAGAAGCTCGATGCCGAGCGCCATCTGTCTCACATCCCGCTCGTCGAGCTCGTCGAGGGGGACTTTCTGCAGACCGGGCCGGCGTACCTGAGTGGCAACCCCCATCTGCTCGTGTCGCTGCTGTACCTCGACTTTGATCTCTATGAGCCGACGAAGGCGGCGCTGGAGATCTTCCTGCCACGGATGTCCAGAGGCGCGCTGGTGTGCTTCGACGAGCTCAACTGCGCCAGTTACCCCGGCGAGACCGAGGCCATGCTGGAGATGTTCGATCTGAAGCGGCATGCGGTCCGCCGCTTCCCCATCGATCCCTGGATCTCCTACATCGAGTTGTAGAGCCGCGGCGCGCCTCAGCGCGGCGAGGCGAGCAACAGCTCGGGCGCATCCGAGCTGCGGCGCCGGGCGCCGGTGCTCTCCGCGGGCATCGGCCGGCGGTCGTCCCAGACCCGCCAGGGGGCCTGTCCGCTGTCCCACAGCTTGCGCAGGTGCTCGACGTCGCGCAGGGTGTCGGCACACTGCCAGTAGCCATCGTGCTGGTAGACGCACAACTGCCCGTCGCTTGCCAGTGTCTCCAGCGGCTCACGCTCCAGCACACACGCCGGGTCTGTCGACAGCAGGTCCAGCACGTCGCGGTCAAAGACGAAGAAGCCGCCCGAGATCCGCTCGTTGCCCACGGGCTTCTCGGCGAAGCGGGTGACGACCGAGCCCTCGAAGACGAGCTCGCCGAACCGCGAGGGGGGAATCACTCCCGTGACCGTCGCCATCCGCCCATGCGAGCGGTGAAACGCCAGGAGCCGCTGGATGTCGACGTCGGCCAGGCCGTCGCCGTAGGTGCACATGAACACGTCGGAGTCACCCAGCTCGTGCTCCACCCGCTTGACCCGGGCGCCGGTCATCGAGCTCTCGCCGGTGTCGACCAGCGTCACCCGCCAGTCCTCCGTCTCACGGGTGGCGTACTCGACGGTCCCGCTGGCCAGCGAGATCGTCACGTCCGAGCGCAGCGCGTGGTAATCGAGGAAGTAGCGCTTGATCACATCGCCCCGGTAGCCGAGCGCGCACACGAACTCGTTGAGACCGTGCTCGGCGTAGAGCTTCATGATGTGCCACAACAACGGCCGGCCGCCGACGTGGACCATCGGCTTGGGCCGGTACTCGGTCTCCTCGCGCATCCGGGTGCCCATGCCACCGCACAGGAGCACGACGCGAGGGGTGATCGCTTGGTCATCGAGGGACATGGTCGTCCATATCGGCGGCCATTCGCTTCAGCTTGAGACGCGGCGTGCCTGAAAGACTCAGTCATGGGCCCTCGAACCCGGCTCGGTGCTGGGCCCTCAAGCCCGGCTCAGTCGGTGCCGATCAGTGAGCTGTGGGTAATGCGACCTCACTGCTGGTCACCGGCGCGTCGGGCTTCGTCGGTGCGCGCCTGGTCCGCCTCGCGCTGGCGCGCGGCCATGCCGTCGCTGCGCTGGTCGGCCCCGACTCGCGGCTTCACCGGCTGGAGGATCTGCTGGGCGACGTCGATCTCATCCGCGGCGACATCACCGACGCCATCGCGCTGGCCCGCATCGCCGCCACCGTTCGCCCGGACGCGTGCGTGCACCTGGCCGCCGCCGGTGCCGTCGTGCGTGAGGACGACCTCGAAACGTTGCTGGCGGCCAACGCCGTCGCGCCCGCCCACCTCGCGGCCGCCCTCGCCCGTGCCGGCTGCCGCCGGCTCGTCGTCGCCGGGTCGAGCTCGGAGTACGGCCCCGTGAAGGGCGTGATGGATGAGGCATTGCCGCCGCATCCCGATGACTTCTACGGTGTGACCAAGCTGGCGGGCGGGCTGCTCGCCGCCGTCGCGGGCGCTCGGCACGGCTTGGAGACCACGCATCTGCGCCTGTTCTCGGTGTACGGCCCCGGAGAGGATCCGCGTCGACTGGTGCCGTCGGTGGTGCGGGCGCTCCGGGCGGACGAGCCGATCGCGCTCACGCCCGGAGCCCAGGTCCGGGACTTCGTCTATGTCGATGACGTCGCCGAGGCGCTGCTGGCGGCGGTCGGCCGCCCCGTGCTCGACACACCGACGATCAACGTCGGGACCGGCGTGCAGACGAGCGTGCGTGAGCTGTGCCACCTCGCTGCCGGTCTCATCGGCGCACACCACGATCTGCTGCGCTTCGGCGCGGCGCCCTACCGTCCGGGCGAGCGCTTCAGCTGGCGGGCGTCCACCGCCACGGCCGAGCGGGCGCTCGGCTGGCAGGCTCGGACCCCGCTGGCGGACGGCCTGGCCCGGACGATCGAGTACGCACGCAACGAGCAGTACGCGGAGGCCGCGTGATCAGCACCGAGCAGCGTGCCCACGAGATCCGGCGCCTGGCGCTGGAGCTGGCGCTGGGCGCGGGCACCTGCCACATCGGCTCGTCGCTCGGCATCGCGGACATCCTCGCGGTCCTGTTCTTCGACGTGATGCCGGTCGATCCCGATCTTCCCAGCGCTCCGTTGCGCGACACGTTCATCCTCAGCAAGGCCCACGCCGGTTCCGCGCTGCTCTCGGCGCTGGCCCTGCGGGGCACGATCGACCGCGATGTGCTGGAGCGCGAATACTGTCGCGACGGCGGCGCCTTCGGCGGCCATGCCGAGCGCGGCACTCCCGGCGTGGAGATCAGCGGTGGCTCGCTCGGACACGGGCTCCCGATCGCGGTCGGGCGCGTGCTCGCCGACCGGCTCGACCGCCGGCCGCGCCGCACGTACTGTCTGATGGGCGACGGGGAGTCCGACGAGGGCTCGGTCTGGGAAGCCGCGGCCATGGCCGGGCGGCTCGGGCTCGATCGGCTGGTGGCGATCATCGACGCCAACGGCCACCAGGGACTGGATCGCGAGCTGCCCGAGGATCATTGGGAGCGCTTCGCCCGTCGCTTCGATGCGGCCGGCTGGGCCGTCGTGGAGGTCGACGGTCACGATCACGCTGACCTGCACGACGCGCTTTCGCTCCACGGCGGACGGCCCCGCTGCGTGGTGGCCCGGACGGTGAAGGGGAAGGGGATCGACTTCATGGAGGGACGCTTCGACTCGCATTACAAGTCCCTGCGCCCGGGCGACCGCCAACGCGCCGTGGCTGCGCTGGAGCACGGGAGGCTGGTGGCATGAGAGACGCCTTCGCCGCCGCGCTGACCCGCGCCGCCATCGCCGACGATCAGATCTGCCTGGTGCTGGCCGACCTCGGTGTGGGCGTGTTCGACGAGCTGGCGAGCCACGCGCCGGACCGCATCGTCAATGCGGGCATCGCCGAGCAGGCCATGATCGGAGTCGCCGCCGGCCTCGCTCAGGCCGGCAAGCGCCCGGTCGCCTACACGATCGCGCCGTTCATCACCTCACGCGCCCACGACCAGGTTCGCGTCGACGTCGCGGCCGGCAACGCGAACGTCACCCTGGTCGGCGTCGGCGGCGGTGTCGCCTACGGCTATCTCGGGCTGACCCACCACGCCATCGACGACCTCGCCGCCATGCGGGCTCTGCCGAACATGACGATCCTCAGTCCGTGCGACCCCGGGGACGCCGGCGCCGCCACCGCGGCGGCGCTCGCCCTGGACGGGCCGGTCTACCTGCGCCTGGGCAAGAACGGCGAGCCCACCCTCCTGCCCGAGCGCGCGCCCTTTCAGATCGGACGCGCCGCCCGCGTGCGCGCCGGTGCCGACGTGACGATCGCTTCTACGGGCCCGATCCTGGCGAGCGCGATCGGCGCCGCGGACCTGCTGGAGCGCGGCGGCATCGACGCCGGGGTGCTGCACTTCGGCACGGTCAAGCCGCTTGATGCCGACGCCGTCTCCCAGGCACTGGCCGACACCGGAGTCATCGTGGCCGTGGAGGAGCATTCGATCGTCGGCGGTCTGGGAAGCGCGATCGCCGAGATCGCCGCTGAGACCGGAGCCGGCCGGGTACTGCGGGCGGGATTCCCTGACCGTTTCGTGCACGAGGTGGGGGCCCGCGAGCATCTTCTGGCGTGCCATGGACTTGACGCGGCCGGTGTGGCGCAGCGAGTGCGGGTCGCCCTCGGGGCCGCGGCGCCCCATCGCGCAGCACCGGCGCTCGCCGGCGCCCGGAGCGGACGATGAGCTGGTTGGTGCACCAGCGGAGCGCGTGCCGCCTGTGCGGGTCCGGCGACATGGCCGAGTTCCTGCGGCTGGGCGATGCGCCGTTCACCGATGACTTCGTCGCCCCCGATCAGCACGGACACGAGTTCGCCGCGCCGCTGTCGGTGTGGGTCTGCCGGACCTGCTGGACCGTCCAGACCCGGCACGACGTCGAGGTGAACGAGTACTACCGGGACTACAACTACAGCGTGGCCGCGTCGCCGTTCGCCCAGCGGTTCATGGCTCGGCTGGCGGAGGAGACCATGTCCCGATATGGGCTGGGCCCCGGCGCCACCGTGCTGGAGGTGGGCTCCGGTGACGGTGCCCAGCTGGCGCAGTTCCAGGCACGGGGGGCGCAGGTGCTGGGATTCGAGCCGTCGGCCGACCTGTGCGCCACCTCACGCGCCAACCACGTCCCGGTCAGCGAGTGCCTGTTCGACGCGCAGACGGCGGCCCGCATCCCGGCGCAGCTGCGCCCGGCCGACGCCATCGTGCTCACCTACACGTTCGATCATCTCCCCGAGCCACTGCCGTTTCTGGAGGCGGTTCGCGGCGTCCTTGACCCGGAACGGGGGGTGCTGGTGATCGAGGTCCACGACCTGGAGCAGATCATGCGCCGGCGTGAGACCTGCCTGTTCGAGCACGAGCACTCGGTCTACCTGACCCGACGCTCGTTTCGCCGGTTGCTGGAGCGGGCCGGATTCGAGCTGCTCACCACCCAGCTGCTGCCCGACTCCGAACGCCGAGGCAACTCGCTGCTGATCGTCGCCGGCGTGCGGGGCACGCACCATGTCCCGGAGCCCGTCGATGACGGTCCGGCCGAGCTGGACGAATGGAAGACCTATGCCGACTTCGGGAACGCGGTGGCCGAGAGTCACGCGGCCCTGCGCCACTATGTGCACGCAGCTCGCGCAAACGGTCGCCGCCTGGCCGGATACGGGGCGGGCGGTCGTGGCGTGATGACCCTGGCCGGGACCGGGCTCGGTGCGCGGGACATCGCCTACCTGTGTGATCGCAGCCCGCATGCCCACGGTCTGCTGGCGCCCGTGTCCCACGTGCCCATCTGCGATCCCGGCCGACTCGGCGAGGATCCCGTGGACGAGGTCATCGTGTTCTCCTACGGCTACCTCGATGAGATCCGGGAGCAGCTCGCCGCCGAACTGGACGTGGTGCCGCGGCTGACCTCGGTGCTTGACCTGCTCCGCCCGGCCGCCGGGGCCTGAGGCGTCGGGAAACTCGCGGGCACGCATGGGCGCGCCCCTCAAGGTCCGTCCGCGGGTGTCGATTGATATGTCAATGTCGCCCCGCACCCGGATCGAAGTGCTCGCCCACCGCGGGTGGCTGAACGGACGCGATCCCGAGCACGAGAACCTCGTCGGCTCGCTGCGTGCCGCCGCCGCCGCCGGCTTCGGAGTCGAATTCGACGTGCGCCGGGACGCTTCCGGGCGGCTGGTGCTGTCCCATGATCCCGTGCCGTGGGCGCCGGAGCGCGATGCCCTGGGCTTCCTGGCCGATCCGCCCGGTGACCATCTGCATGCCCTCAACGTCAAGGATCCGGCGGCTGTGGCCCCGACGCTCGATGTGCTTGAGCGCTCCGGCACCACCGACCGGTTCATGTTCTTCGACTTCGAACTGGCCTGCGCCGATGCCGGGGCGGCCGCCGCGCTTGCCGCCACGGCCGCGCGTCGCGGAGCGCGTGTGGCGCGGCGGCTGAGCGATCGGGAGCCCGTCCTGGCGGACATCGTGGCCGACACGGAGTGCCGGCACGTCTGGCTCGACGAGTTCGACGGGCCCTGGGCCGACCGCCGGTGCGTGGCGCGGCTGACGTCCGCCGGCAAGTTCGTCTGGTACGTCTCGCCTGAGCTGCACCGGCCGTGTCGGGTGCCGGACCTCACTTCCCGCTGGGAGCAGCTGCTGGCGTGGGGCGCCCAGGGCGTCTGCACCGATTACCCAGTGGCGTTCGCCACCCACCTGAGAGCTGCCCACCCGAGGAGAGAGTCATGATCCAAGCAGTCATCTTCGACATGGATGGCGTTCTGATCGACGCCGACGAGTGGCACTACCGAGCGCTGAACGTCGCGCTCTCGGAGATCCACTTCTCCAAGATCTCCTGGGAGGAGCACGTCGACGAGTACAAGGGCCTGCCGACGCGGCGCAAGCTCGCGATGCTGACCGAACGCAAAGGCCTCGATCCGGGGTTGCATGACGTGATCGCCGAGCGCAAGCAGACCCTCACCGAGGCGATCGTCTCGGAGTGCAGCGCTCCGGACTCCGAGAAGATCGAGATGATGCGCGCGCTGGCCGCGCGCGGGCTGCGCCTCGCCGTGTGCTCCAACGCTCGCCGCGAGACGGTGCGGCGCATGCTCGCCGGCGCCGGGCTGATCGATTTCGTCGAGTTCTTTCTGTCCAACGAGGACGTCACCCTGCCCAAGCCGGACCCGGAGATCTACCACGCGGGCTTTGCGCGGCTCGGCCTGTCCGCGTCGGATGTGGTGATCGTCGAGGACTCGGCTGTCGGCCGCGCCGCCGCGCATGCCGCGGATGGAATCGTCTGCGAGGTGCAGGGCCCGCAGGACGTGAACCTGTGGACCGTGCTCAGCACCGTTCGGGAGGCCGAGCGCGTCAACGTCGTCATCCCCGCGGCTGGCCGCGGCTCCCGCTTCGAGGAGGCCGGATACGTGCATCCCAAGCCGCTGATCGTGGTCGAGGGCCGGCCGATGATCGAGCTGGTCATCGATGACATGCGGGATATCGGACGTCCGATCGTGCTCATGCAGGAGGATCACATCCGGCGATTTCGCGCCGATGCCGTCGTCGCTCACGCGGCGCCCGGCGGGCTGGTGGTGCCCGTCTCGGGCTATACCGAGGGTGCTGCCTGCACCGTCCTGCTCGCCGCGGACGTGATCGACGGCCCCTCCGAGCTCCTGCTCGCCAACTCCGACCAGGTGGTCGATGCCGACGTCGGCGCCTTTGTGGCGCTGATGCGCGAACAGGGCGCGGACGCCGGAATCCTCACCTTCCAGGCGTCGGAGCCGAAGTGGAGCTTCGCCAGGCTCAACGACGAGGGCATCGTGACCGAGGTCGCCGAGAAGCGCCCGATCTCAAACCAGGCCACCGTCGGCATCTACTGGTTCCGTCACGGCAGCACGTTCGTGCGCTGTGCGCGCCGTATGATCGCGCAGGACATTCGAGTGAACGGTGAGTTCTACGTCTGTCCGGTGTTCAACCAACTGATCGACGAGGGCGGCATCGTCCGCACCCAGGAGATAGACCGCTCGCAGATGCACGGCATCGGCACGCCGGAGGATCTCGAGACGTTCCTCGCCCATCGGGGCCGGCACGCAGTGGTGGCGGCGGCCTCGTGAGTGACCGCTTGGCGCTCGGCGTTCTCGTCGAGCGGCCGTCGGACGTTCACGGAGCCCGCGTCTCCTACCAGCTGGCGCAGTTCCTGGCCATGCAGGAGCACGCGGACGTGACGTTCGCGCCCGAGGCGTTTGCGCAGATCGAGTCCTTCGACGCCGTCATCGCCTTCGACGAGCGCGGCCTGCTGGCGGACGTCGCTCCGCGCCTGCAGGCACGGATCGGACCGCTGCTGGTCTATGTCACCCACGACTTCTGGGCCCATCCGCTGCACGTGGCGCAGTACCTGGAGGGTCACGACCGCGTGCTGAACGTGGTTCGCCATGCCGCCTGTCAACGGCTGTTCTCGCTGCTGATGCCGGAGATCCCCTGCGTCCTGCAGCGTCCCGGCGTCGACACCAGCCTGTTCGCGCCCGCCGCCGGACCCAAGGAGTTCGACATCCTCCTCGCCGGATCCGAGAACGACGACTATCCCGTCCGCCGGCGCCTGAACGCGATCGTTCGCGGCCAGGCGGAGCGCCGCGGCTGGAATGTCCTGGACATGGCGAATCCGAGCTACGGGCTCGACGCCCAGCGTGAGTACGCCCCCTCGCTTGCGGCGGCCAAGGTCTCGCCCACCGGGACCCCGCGCGGGGGTACGAGTGGCGGCAAGCTGATCATGCAGTACGTCGACTGCTCCACCGACCGTGTGGGCTGGCATGGGAAGGATGTCTTCTACGGGTACGACCTGCCCGAGGTCGTCGTCCGGGATTTCACCCTTCCCGGAGCTCCGTCGCCGCGCTACCTGGAGTCGATGGCGACCAAGACGCTGCTCCTCGGCGACCTGCCCGACGACGAGCCCTGGTATCGGGACAAGATGGTGCCCCTCTCGATGCAGGACAGCGACGAGCAGATCGCCGATGTCATCGACTACTGGGTCGGCAACGACGCCGAGCGCGAGCAGCTCTGCGCCTACGCCTATACCGAGACCATGCGAACGGAGACCACCGCCATCCGCGCCGCCGAGCTCACCGAGATCATCCGTGAGCACCTCTGAGACCGCGCTCGAGGAGGTCGGTCCCAAGCAGCTGCAGTTCGCCGGGCACTTCGAGCTGATCGACGCCTCCGGCGGCCCCTGGCTGGCGTTCCCGTCAGGTCGACATCGCCGGCACGCCGCAGCCGTCCCTGGGCTCTCGCTCTGCCTGGCGGTCTCCCAGGCGGTGGCCGACCTCGATGCGCAGATCGCCGCCCTGGAGGCGTTGGCTGCACCGGACGCCCAGATCCTGCTGGTGGAGAGCGGCTCGACCGACTGGACGTTGGCGTGGTGCCTCCGGGCGGCGGCCGCCGACGAGCGCATCATCGTCTACCGGGCGCCCGTCGCCTGTCCGCCGGAGGTGATGATGGCCGGTGCCCTCGGCC
>JBAQGP010000828.1:0-2534 GCA_049287845.1 Solirubrobacteraceae bacterium
GATCATCAGATGTCGGACATCTTGGCCGGGGCCGCGCCTGCGTCAGTTGTGGGAGCCTGGGCCAGCACCGTGTCCATCGTCTCCATGATCGAGATCGACTCATCCAGCGGCATCCGCGGGCTCTCGAGGTCCCCGGCAGCCAGGCGGCGGGCCACCTCGTCGGCCTGATGGCGCAGGCCCCGGCCCTTGTGGGCCGAGACGACCGACGTCGGCTCGCCATGTCTGGGCACAAGCGTCACCGCAGCGGGAGCGTAGAAGTCGCCATCGATCTCGATCATCGCGTCGGTGCCGACGATCGATGCCCGAGTCGGGCTCCTGGCCCGCAGGGTGCAGGTGAGCACAGCTTGGGCACCGCCCGTGTAGCCGAACAGCATCGAGGTCTGCGCGTCGACGCCGGTGAAGGCCGGGTCGCTGATGGAGACGATCCGATCCGGCGTGCCCAGGATCATCGAGGCAAAGGACACCGGATACACGCCGAGGTCCAACAGGGCTCCGCCCCCGAGCTCGGGAGCGAACAGGCGAAATCCCCGATCCTCGGCAAACCATTGGCCGTGGTCGGCCGTCACAGTCACGATCTCGCCGAGCGCTCCCCGCGCAAGCCAGTCGCGGATCACGCCGACATGGGGCAGAAACCGCGTCCACATCGCCTCCATCGCAAATAGCGCGTTCGCTCGCGCCACCTCGACGATCTCGATCGCCTCGGTGGCGTTCATCGCGAACGGCTTCTCGACCAGAACGGGCTTCCCGGCGCTCAGAGCAAGGATCGCGTTGTCCCGGTGCATCGGATGCGGGGTCGCCACATACACCACATCGACGGCGGGGTCGGCGACGAGGGACTCATAACTGAAATGCCGGCTCTCTATGCCCAGCTCGTCGGCGAAGCGGTCCGCCGATCCCCGGCTGCGTGATCCCACCGCGCCGATGACGCCGGAATCGGTGAGCTGCAGGTCGCTGGCAAAGGTCCTCGCGATCCCGCCCGTCCCCAGGATCCCCCAGCGCAGTGGGCTGCCCGCCAAGCCGTGTCCTCTCGTCGGATCTGAGTCGGTGAGAGCCTAGTGTCCTGGCCCTCGAACCGACGGTGTCGCTTACGGGTCGCGGGGCGGGATCGGCTCAGCGAGCGCCGCGCGCCCGGGAGCCGCCTCGAAGGGGTCGGCGAAGTACTGGGTCTCGTGCGTGACGAGACCGTCGGTGACCTCCATGACGCTGAGCGAGTACGTGGGCACCGCGTCATAGGTGATCACGCACTCGCTGACCCATAGATCGCCGCCGCCCGAGATGCGGCGGATGGTGAAGTGGCGCTCCGCCGGGTGTCCGCCGCGTTGCGCCTGGATCCTCGACCGGCCGCGGAAGCGCTCGCCGGACTGCGGGTAGTCGAGGGTCGCGTCCGCAGCGTAGATCGCGTGCTCAGCGTCGACGTCCCCGCGCTCGGAGGCCTCCCAATGCTGCTGGATGCGAGACCGCATATCGGCGTCACGATCGATCACGCGTTGCATCCGTCACGCCCCCCAACGACCGGTAGGGATGTCATTGCCTCGGCGACAGATGCTACCGAGGTGCGGCGCCGATCGCGCGCTCTCCGCGTGGTTGTCACCCGATGTGGCGGCGCACGGGCGTTATCTGCGGCCGTCGCGGGGTATCGCGCTGGCTGTGAGTGGAAATGAGCATTCAGGCGGCGGGCCCCTGGCAGGTCACAGCCCCGATCAGGAGCGTGCGCTGGGCGGCTACGCCGTGCTGATGGGCACCTTCGGTGCACTGGCAACCGCGTTCGGGACGTGGCTGCGCCGATCCGGGCGGCAGCTCCCCGACATGATCGCCCCCAGCGATCTCCTCCTGACGACCGTCGCGACCCACAAGTGCGCGCGTGTCATCGCGCGTGACCGGGTGACGAGCATCGTGCGCGCACCGTTCACCCGGTTCCAGGATGACGCCGGGCCCAGCGAGGTGGACGAGGCGGCCCGCGGCCGGGGACTGCGCCATGCCGTGGGTGAGCTGCTGGTGTGCCCCTACTGCCTGGACCTGTGGGTGGGCAGCGCATTCTTCGCCGGGTTGATCGTCGCGCCGCGCGCCACCCGGTGGATCGCCGCGCTGTTCACGCTCCAGGCCGGCTCTGACGTGCTCCAAATCGCCTACAGCAAGGCTGAGAGCACGTTGTGACCCGAACAGTGGTGACGCCGAAGGCGCTTCCCCGTAGCCACCTGCTCGCGAAGCAGGACTGGTGCGGTCCTGCAGCCGACGTGAGGCCGCCAGCCGCCGCCGGACGTCACGCTGCGCCTCGGTGTGGTTCTCGCGCAGCGTGGCGACCGTCGCCCTTCAAGGCGTCAGACCATGGCTCGTCCTGATCCGCTGAGGTCTCGTCGCCCCACGCGACCCGGGTGGCACCGGTGATCTCGACCGCGCCCTCCGAAAAACGCAGCGCACGGGCCTCGTCCGGCGTGTCAGGCAGGGACTCCAGGAGCAACCACCCTCCAGGTTGGCGCAGCAAGGCGCCGCGGTCGGACAGCTCCTTGAGCGCCAGCGACACCGTCGGCCGACGG
>JBAQGP010000829.1:0-5312 GCA_049287845.1 Solirubrobacteraceae bacterium
CTGCCCGTGCCGCCCGCCGCGGGGATCTCCCGTGCGCGGTGGCGCCGGGGCTGAGCGCGTTCGGGGTGGCCGACGCCCTGTCCTCGACGGCGGTGATCGTCTCATCCCCGCTGGCCGAGGTCTCAGACGATGCGCGGCTCGTCATCGAGCAGGCCAGCGCCTACCTCGTGCTCGAGGACGCCCGGCGCCGGGAGCACGAGAACGTGCGCTCCGAGCTGGTGGAGGAGCTGCTCAGCCGGCTGTGGGACGGCGAGCTGGGGATGCGATCGCTGAGCGCGCGCCTGGAGGCGCTCAACATCGTGCCCGATCAGCCGATCGTCGCCGTGATCTCCTCCAACACCACGCGCGACGTCACCTACGCCGCCATGGCCTGCCGGGCCCCGTGCCTGGGGGCGGCGCATCGCGGGGCCCGTGTGCTCCTCGTCCAGTCCGGCGACGAGGACATCGTCGAGGAGATCGCCGATCTCATCCGCGACGGCGGCGCGGACCCGGTGCTCGGCATCGGCAGATCGCCCACCGGCGCCGGCGCCCTGCGCCGTGCGCTGGCCGAGGCGATGAGCGCGCACCAGCTCGCGCTGGCGCGACCGGAAGGGGAGCGGGTGGTCCGCCGCCTCGAGGTGGGAGCCCACCGGCAGCTGTTGGACTTCCTCGAGCCGCACGTGCTGCGCGCCTTCCGCGACACCGTGCTTGGCCCCGTGGAGCGCTGGGATGAGCAGCACAACTCCGAGCTGGTGGAGACCCTCGCGGCGTTCCTGGCCAATGACGGCCACTGGCGCCGGACGGCGACCCAGCTGCACATCCACCACAACACGCTGCACTACCGCCTGCAGCGTGTGTCGCGCCTCACCGGGCGGCCGATCGAGTCGGTGGCCAGCCGGGTTGATCTGGCGCTGGCGCTGGCGATTCCGCGCGCGCCCTCCGCGGTCAGCCTCCCGTGAATGCGCCCCGGCCCACCTCCGCCGACGCCTCGCGTTGCAGCGTGACCATGCTCAGCATCTCGAACACGGCGTTGGCGGCGAACAGCGCGGTCACCTGGCCGGGCCCATCGTAGGCGGGCGCGACCTCGACGACGTCATAGCCCACGAAGGGCAGTCCGGCGAGGGCGCGCAGGAACGAGAGCGCCTCAAAGCTCGTCGGGCCGCCCACCTCGGGCGTCCCGGTGCCCGGGCAGAAGGCGGCATCCACGAAGTCGACATCGAGCGAGAGGAACGCGGGCCCGTCGCCGAGCCGGCTGCGCGCGCGCGCAGCCAGGTCCGCGGGCGTCATCTCGGCCAGCTCGATCCACGGGATGGTGTCCACGCCGAGCGCCGCCGGGATCCCCTCGTCGGCCTCGCCGTAGAGCGGCCCGCGGATGCCGGCCTGGAGCATGCGGCCGGGCTCGACGATGCCCTCCTCCAGGGCGCGGCGGAACATCGTGCCGTGGGAGTAGGGGTGGCCGTTGTACTCGTCCCACAAGTCGGTGTGGGAGTCGAGGTGGACGAGCCCCAGCGGACCGTGGGCGGCCGCCAGCGCCCGCAGCTCCGCGAGCGTGACCGAGTGGTCGCCGCCGATGCCCACGCTCACCACGCCGGCCTGCGCCAGCGGGGCGACGAAGGCGCCGATCCGCAACAGCGTGTCCTCGATGTATCCGGGCGCGGTCGGGGCGTCGCCGTAGTCGATCGTCGACAGGGCTCCGAACACCTGTACCTTCTGGACCGCGTTGTAGGTACGGATCATCCCCGACGCCGAACGGACCGCCTCGGGCCCGAAGCGGGCACCCGCGCGAAACGACGCGCCGCCGTCCCACGGCATCCCGAACACCGCGGCATCCACGCCGGCCAGGTCCTTGACGTAGGGCAGACGCGCGTACGTCCGTGGACCGGTGAAGCGCGGGGCGTCGAGTGCGTTCCAGGGCTCGTACATCATGGCTCTCCTTGCAGATCGACGGCCGCCGCCGCCTCGCCAGAGCTCGCCGCGCCGGCTCCGAGGGCGCGACGGCCACGGAAGATGCGATTGCACATCACCACGCCGATCGTCCCGAGCACGACGGTCATGATGATCAGCCCCCAGTTCAGCCACCACTGGGAGTTGAAGTCGCGCGGCCAGGCCACATTGACGGTCTCGAACACGATCCAGACGGCGGCGATGAAGGTCACCGGGCCGCCCCACCGGCCCATCGACACCGGGCCGGGCACCCATCGTTTGCGCAGGCGCATGACGGCCAGGGCCACGACCGGCATCGCGTAGGAGATGTAGAAGCCGGCGGTGGAGAACGAGAGCAGCAGCGTGTAGATCTTGGAGAAGCTGATGAACGGCAGCGGCGCCGAGATGCACACGGTGAGGGCGATCGCGTGCCGCGGCATCCGGTGGCGACCCGACAGCGAGCCCAGCGCGTCGGCGGCGGGCAGCACGCGGTCGCGCGCGGCGGCCCAGATGGCGCGGCTCACCGCGGCCTGGACGGCGATCAGGCTCGCCGTGAAGCCGATCGTGAGCACCACGAGCACCACCCGGCCCACGGCCGATCCCAGCCGCGTCTCGAGCGTCGAGGTGATCGGGTCGGCGACCTTGCCCGACAGCACCGCCCCGATGTTCGGGATCGAGAGGCTGATGCCCAGGCAGGCGTAGATGACCAGGGCACCGGCCACGGCCAGCGAGAGCACCATCGCCTTGGGCAGCACCTTGCGCGACTCCTCGACCTCCTCAGCGATCGAGCCGGCGGCCTCGAACCCGACGAACGAGTAGCCCACGAAGGCGACGGCGCCCAGGAATGGGCCGAGCAGCAGCGGCGGCGAATGTCCGCTTGCTGCGCCGTGGAACAGCACCGAGAACGAATTGGTGCGGTGGAAGAAGAGCAACACGGTGCCGATGCCCACCGACGCCACCAGCTCGCAGGTGAGCGTGATGTAGAGCAGCCGCTTGAGCGTGTTGCCGCCGATCATGTTCGCCGACGTGGCGAGCAGGATCACGCCCAGCGACACGGCCGCGACGGCCTCCTTGCCGAAGCTCGTCACGTTGAGCGCGGCGAGCAGGTACTGGGCCGCGGCGAGCCCCAAGACCGACAGCGTCAGGGTCAGGCCCCACATGTAGGCCCACGCGGTCATCCAGCCAAAGCGCGGCCCTACCAGCTCCCTGGACCACGCGTAGACGCTGCCTTGGAAGGGCCACTTGGAGACGAGGTCGCCGAACACGCCGGTGACCAGGAGCTGCCCGATGAGCACGACGGGCAGCGCCCAGAACCAGCCCGGGCCGGCCAGCGCAAAGCTGATCGCGAACACCGAGTAGATGCCGACGATCGGCGAGATGTCGGAGAAGGCGAGGGCGAACGCCGAGGAGAACTTGAAGTCCCGCTTCGGTGCCCCGCCGTGCAGCTCCTCGATGCGTTCATGCTCGAGGTCCTCCCTGAGCGCGGCAGCCGTCCCGCTGGGGTCGGCGCTCCGGCCCGGATCAATACCCGATGACATCGATCCTCTCTCTCCTGAGTGCGGTGCGTACGCTTCCGGGGCGAAGCTAAGAAGAACCCCCCGGCGCTGCCATTGGGCCGAGCACCAAATGCCGGGGTGGCCGCCTGGGCAACTGACCAAGTCATCTCCCCGGGCCCGCGCGATTAGGATCGCGGGCCGTGCCACCGCGCTATCAGCCGATCGACTCGTCCGAGAGCCCGCGGTTCACCGGCGTGCGGACGTACGCGCGCTGTCCGCTGTCCGACGACTGGGCCGGCGCCGACGTCGCCATCCTGGGCGTGCCGTTCGATTCGGCGGTGAGCTTCCGCCCGGGGGCGCGCTATGGCCCGGCCGCGGTGCGCGAGATGAGCCTGATGATGCGCCGCTGGCACCCGGCGCTCGAGGTGGACGTGTTCGACGCGCTGTCGGTCATCGACGGCGGCGACATCACCACCACCCCGGGCAACGCCGAGCGGACGGCCGGGCAGATCGCGCAGGCGCTCGCCCCGGTGCTGCAGGCCGGAGCTGTCCCGCTGGTGATCGGCGGCGATCACTCCATCGTCCTGGGCGAGCTGCGCGCGCACGCCGCGCACCATGGGCCCGTGGGGGTGGTGCTGCTCGACGCTCACGCCGACACCTGGGATGCCTACTGGGGGGAGCGCTTCACCCATGGCACGCCGTTCCGGCGGGCGCTCGAGGAGGGCCTGATCGACCCGCACCGCTCGCTGCTGGCCGGTATGCGCGGCTCGCTCTATGCCGCGGCGGACTACGAGGAGCCGCGCGAGTGGGGGTTCGCCATCGTGCCGTGCGACGAGCTGCGCACCTGGACGCCCGAGCGCTACGCCGGCGAGGTGACCCGGCGGCTGGGGGATGGCCCGGCCTACATGTCCTTCGACGTCGACGTGCTGGACCCGGCCTTCGCGCCCGGAACCGGCACGCCGGAGACGGCCGGACTGCTGCCCCACGACGCGCTGGCCTTCCTGCGGGCGCTCGCCGGCCGGGAGTTCGTGGGCTACGACGTCGTCGAGGTGTCGCCGCCATACGACAGCGCCGGTCAGGTGACCGCGCTGCAGGCCGCGACCATCGCCTTCGAGATGCTCGCTCTCACCGCGGTTGCCCGCCGCGGACACGTGAGCTGATCCACCCCCGCGTGAGAACAGGACACACGATGACGACAACCGCAGTGCTCTCCTTCGACGTCGATGCGGAGTCCGCGATCCTGGCCGTCGGGCGGCGCTATGCCGACCACGCGATGGTCATGACCCATCAGGCGTTCGGCCCACGGGTGGGGGTCCCGCGGATCCTGGCGCTGCTGGACGAGTACAAGCTCCCGGCGACGTTCTTCATCCCCGGCCTCACCGCCGAGCGCTATCCACAGACCGTCGCCGAAGTGCTCGAGGCAGGCCACGAGGTCGCCCACCACTCATGGTCGCATCGGTCTGCCGTGGACCTCGACGCCGATGGCGAGCGCGCCGACTTCGAGCGCGCTCTGACAACACTCCAGAGGCTCGGAGTCGACGTGAAGGGCCATCGCGCGGCGATGTGGGAGGCAACCTGGCGCACGCCGGAGCTCGTCGCCGAGTACGGCCTGGCCTACGACTCGAGCCTCATGGACTCCGACGCCCCCTACGTGCTGGAGACCGGCGGCGGCGCCATCGCCGAGCTGCCGCCGTTCTGGGGGCTTGATGACTGGGAGCAGTACGCCTTCCTCCCGCGCCCCGCGATCGGCGAGAACCTCCGCTCGCCGCTCCAGGTCGCCGCGCTCTGGGTCCACGAGCTGGACGCGATGCGCCGCCACGGCGCCATGTTCATGCTCACCTGCCACCCGTTCCTCTCGGGGCGCGCCGGGCGCGTCGAGGCGCTGCGCATCCTCATCGAGGCGGGGCTGGAGCG
>JBAQGP010000830.1:0-3066 GCA_049287845.1 Solirubrobacteraceae bacterium
GTCGAGTGCAGCACGCCGCCCTCGGTCTCCATCTCCTCGCTCATCGCGTAGCCGATGCCCTGCGCGGCCGCGCCCTGGATCTGGCCCTCGACGCGCTGCATGTCGATGGCGCGGCCCACGTCGTGGACGGCCACGTACTTGAGGATCCGCACCTCCCCGGTGCGCTCGTCCACCTCCACGTCCACCGCGTGGCAGCCGTGCGTGTAGTCCGGGTAGGTCTGCCCGCGGCCGGTCTGAGGGTCAAAGTCACCGGTCTCCGCGTGGTAGGTGTCGTGCACGTAGGGCATGACGTTGTGCGCCTCGGCGGTGCGCGAGAGCTCGGCCATCGTCACCGTGCGCGCCCGGTCCCCCGCGACACCGACGAGGTTGTCGGCCCACTCCAGCTCGGACTCGTCGCAGCCGAGCAGATCTCCGGCGACGGGGGCGAGCTTGTCGCGCAGCAGCCGGGCCACCTTGACCGCGGCATTGCCCGACATGTAGAGCTGGCGGGTGGCGAACGTGCCCCCGGTGAGTGGGGTCAGGTGGCTGTCGCCGATGTGCACGCTGGTGCGGTCCACGGTGACGCCCAGGATCTCGCCGGCGATGTTCGCGAGTGACGCCGCCTGCCCGGCGCCGAGGTCGGTGACCCCGGCGCGGATGACCATCGTGCCGTCCTGCTCGAGGCCGATCCAGCACGAGGCGCGGTCGGCGAAGAACATCGAGCGGCCGTAGGGCTGCATGCTGCAGGCAAAGCCGCGCCCGACCCGGCCGCCGCTGACCGGCGTTGACAGCTCGCCGAGCTCCTTCAGCGCACGATGCATGCACTCGCGCGTGCCCGGCTCGGTGTCGATCGGCTCGCCGGTGACGCGGAGGTCGCCACGATCGACGAAGTTGCGCTCGCGTACCTCCGCCGCGGTCAGGCCCAGGCGCTGGGCGACGAGGTCCATCTGTGACTCGTAACCGAACACGACCTGCATCGCCCCGAACCCCCGGAAGGCGCTGGTGGGGACGGTGTTGGTGAAGACCGCCGTGCTCTCCATCCGGGCGTCGGCGCAGCGATAGGGCCCGGTCGAGTTGACGCCGCCGGCGAATAGCACCCGGGAGCTGAGCAGAGGATAGGCCCCGGCATCGCCGAGGATCTTGATGTCCTGGGCCACGATCGTGCCGTCGTTGCGCACTCCCGTCCGGTAGTGCATGCGGAACGGGTGGCGCTTCTGGCGGGCCAGCAGCGACTCCTGGCGCTCCCACACCATCCGTACCGGCCGGCGTGTCTTCCACACCAGCGCCGCCAGATACGGCTCGACCGTCATGTCCTCCTTGCCGCCGAACCCGCCACCCATGTAAGCGGCGATCACCCGCACACGGCTGTGCGGGAGCTGGAGGATGTCGGCGAGCTGCCGGGCGTGCTCGATCACCTGGGTGGACACGCGCAGGGTGACCACGCCGTCTGAATCGACCCAGCCGACCCCTGACTCGGGCTCCAGGTAGGCGTGATCCACGCGCGGGGTCTCATAGGTCTCCTCGATGACATGGTCGGCCGCGGCCATCGCCGCGTCGACGTCGCCGATGGCGGCGCGCCAGGTGATATAGCGGTTGCCGCCGGGATGGACGCTGGGGGCGCCGTCGGCCAGCGCGGCGTCGATGTCGAACACGCCGTCGTCATCCTCGTACTCGACCTCCACCAGCCCGGCCGCCGCGACGGCGGCGCCCGGAGTCTCGGCGGCGATGATCGCCACCGGCTCGCCGTCGTAGCGCACGCGCTCACCGGCGAGGACCGGCTGCACGATCTGGTCGATGCCCAGGCCGGAGGCCTCCTCGGAGATGGCGTTGTGGGGAATGTCGGCGGCGGTGAGCACCGCGCGCACGCCCGCCACCTCCCTCGCCGCCGAGGTGTCGATGCTCGCGATGACCGCGCAGGGGATGCGGGCGCGCACGACCACGCCGTGCAGCATGCCGGGGAAGCCCCAGTCGTCGGCATAGGGGAGGGTGCCGGCCACCTTCTCGACGAAGTCGCGATGGGGCACCGGGCTCGTGCGGCCGGTGGGTAGCCGCGCGGGCGCGGGCGGCGCCTTGACCGGTGCCTTGACCGGTGCCTCGCGGGCGTGGGCGCGGCCCGTGTCAGTCGCCATGCCGACCCGTGCCCCGCAGGTCGCGGTAGGCCTCGAGGGCATCGAGGATCTTCGTGTACCCGGTGCAGCGACACAGGTTGCCGGCGATGGCCCGGCGCAGTTGCTCGCGATCGGCGGCCGGGTCGCGGTCCAGGTACCACTTGGCCGTCAGCAGCATGCCCGGGGTGCAGAAGCCGCACTGCGACCCGGCATGCTCCAGGAACGCCTGCTGGAGCTCGTGCAACTCGCCGTCGGCGGCGAGACCGCGCACCGTCGTGACCTCACAGCCGTCGGCCTGCACCGCGAACATCAGGCACGAGTTGACGGGCTCGCCGTCGAGCAGGACGGTGCAGGTGCCGCACACCCCCTCGCCGCACCCGAGCTTGACCTCGGGGGAGCCGGCCTCGGTGCGCAACAGTTCGAGCAGGGACAGATTGGGGCTGACGCCGAGCGTGGTCGGCCGCCCGTTGATCGTGATGTCGATCATGTGCTCGGCGCTCACGCCGCCACCCGCTCACCGTTGCGCCTGCGTTCGGCGTCGGCGGCGGCACCGCGAAGGGCCCGCGCGACGAGCACCGCGACCAACCCGCGCCGGTACTCCACGCCGGCGTGGGAGCTGGGAACGATCTCGGCCTCGGCGGCAACGGCGCGGCCCACGGCCTCGGTGGACGCCTCGTCGATCGCGCCGCCCACCAGGGTCTGCGCAGCGGCAGACACGTCCACGGGGCGACGGCCGACGGCGCCGATGGCCAGCCGGGCACCGGTGCACGCGCCGCCGTCGTGGCCGGTGACGATCGCCGCCACGTTGACCATCGCGAAGTCCCCGGGGCGGCGGGCGATCTCCACAAAGCAGGAGCCCTGCCCGTCGGTGAGCGCGGGGACCTCGACACGCGTGATGAGCTCGCCTTCACCCAGCGAGGTGATGAGCTGCATCACCGGCAGGTCGTCGACGGCGATCGTCCGCTCGCCCTCGCGGCCC
>JBAQGP010000831.1:0-2218 GCA_049287845.1 Solirubrobacteraceae bacterium
GGGGCGGCCGCGGCGAGCACCCTGTCTATGAACTACGGCGGCGGCGGTGCCGGGATGCTGCAGGCCTGGCTGGATGGTGTGTACCTCGGCCAGAACGTGCTCGCCAGCGGCCAGTCGGCGCCGCCCACGAGGGGCACCGCCTCTTTCACGATCCCGACCGCGCTGCGCACCGACGGGCCGCACACGCTGGCCGTGATGGTTCGCAACGACGGCCACAACGAGGACGGCGGCGTCAACGATGCCCAGAAGGAGGGCCGGGGCCTGATCTCGGTCACGATGACCGACCCCGGGCAGGCGGCCGTGACCCCGCAGATGAGTTGGAGGATCCAGGGCGACCTCGGTGGCGAGGACATCGCCGACCCGGTGCGCGGACCGGAGAACGACGGCGGGCTGTTCGGCGAGCGCCACGGCTGGTATCTGCCCGGCTTCCCGGACGAAGACTGGTCTCCGACAACGGTGCCGGCGGCCTCGGCGATGTCGGGCACGTCGTGGTACCGGACCACGTTCAACCTCCACATCCCCCGTTCTGACGACGCGTCGCTCGGCCTCACCATCGGCGACCCGTCATCGCCCCACTCGGCGGCGAACTACCGCGCGCTGATCTTCGTCAACGGCTGGAACATGGGGCAGTACATCGCAAACGTCGGGCCCCAGCACACGTTTGTGATCCCCAACGGCGTGCTCGACCCCGATGGGCACAACACGCTCGCGCTCGCCGTCACGAGCGACGGCGGGCCCGGCAACGGCCTGGAGAGAGTCGCGCTGAGCAACCTCGGTACCGTGCGCGGGGGCGTGCCGGTCCGGATGAACCGCTCGCCGAGCTGGAATCCCCACACGTGGGGCTCGCCGGCGTCCCCCAGCGAGGTGGCGATGGAGGGCTTTCACGGCAACGCGGCGAGCCCGGCCCGCGGCGGGGACACGTTCACGGTCACCGGCACCGTGGCCAACCTCAGCGGTCCGGCGGCCCACGACGTGAGCGCCGCGCTCACCTTGCCCGGGGGGTGGACGGCGACGCCGTCGAGCCCCACCACCATCGGCACCCTGGCGCGCGGCGCGTCACAGGCCGTGAGCTGGAACGTCACCATCCCCGCTGACGCCGCCCAGGGCAGCTATGCCGTGGCGGCGGTCGTCAGCTACCAGCAGGGCCAGAGCACGCAGACGACCGGCGCTTCCTACGGGCTGAACGTCATCCCCAAGGGCCTGGTCTACATCAGCGATCTACCCTTCGTGTCGGCCACCAACGGATTCGGCCCGGTGGAACGCGATGAGAACGTCGGCGGATCCGGCGCGGGAGACGGTGGGCCCCTGAGCATTGACGGCGTCGGCTACGCCAAGGGCCTGGGCACCAATGCGGTCTCCAGCGTCGTCGTCGCCGTCCCGGCGGGTTGCACGCAGTTCTCCAGCGACGTCGGCGTCGATGACTCCGCCGGCGGGAAGGGCAGCGTCACCTTCAGCGTGCTGGCCGACGGCGTGCAGGTCGCCTCCACGGGCGTGATGCGCGGGGGCCAGCCCGCCCAGCACCTCAGCGCCAATGTCACCGGGGTCTCGCAGCTGACCCTCGACGTCGGTGACGCCGGCGACGGCGTCGGCCACGACAACGCCGACTGGGGTGGCGCGGAGCTGATGTGCTCGGGCTGACCTGAGTCTGGCCCTTCCCGGGCTGGTAGCGTTACCAGCGGCCCCTCCGGGCCGTCGTATGCGTGACGCCTGACTGACCATCCGCCTCGACTGACCCTCTGGTCCTGACCGACCGGAGGCTCGCGGGTGGCGTCCTGGTACACGCTCGTCTTGTCAGAAGGAGGGAGCATGCCCGCGACCCTGCTGGATGCTCGTCAGATCAATCGGCGCTACGGCGACCGGACGGTGCTTCACGGCGTCGACCTGCGGGTGGACCCCGGCAGCCGGATCGGCCTCGTCGGCCCCAACGGCGCGGGGAAGTCGACCCTGCTGCGCATCCTCGCCGGACGCGAGACGCCCGACGGCGGAGTGGTGCGACGCTTCGGCAGCGTGGGTTACCTGCCCCAGATGGCGACTGAGGACGGCGGCAAGCTGACCGTGCGCGAGACCATCTGCGAGCGGGTGGGGGTCGCGGGGGCCAGCCGTGAGGTCGAGCGCTGGGCCTCGGCGCTGGCGGCCGGGGACCTCGATGCGGTCGAGCTCCACGCCGCGGCCCTTGACCGCTGGCTGGCGCTGGGCGGCGCCGATGTCGAGGTGCGGC
>JBAQGP010000832.1:0-1781 GCA_049287845.1 Solirubrobacteraceae bacterium
GTGCGCCGCTTCGGCTGCGACTCGCGGCAGCGGTCCTTGGTGCGCAGTGTTCAGCCACGCGCGGTCAAACGGACCGAACGATTCAGCGAACGATTCAGGCATGCTCTCCTCCTACCACGAGAACCAGCAACGCGAACGGTCAGTTCCCTTTCGCTAGCTCATAGCGTTCCGCGGGCGGATCGACCATCGGACGTTCCCGAGCGTTCGCGAGGGCGTCCGGCGTCAGTGGTCTGACCGTCTCAATCTCCCAAGGATGATTGCGACGCGCGAAGTGTCCGTCGGCCCTATGTCATCGTGGCCACGGGCGCCCGCTGGGCTCGGGCTCTGCGGTTGATGATACTAGCTGCAGTCTCCAGCATCCCGCGAAGGACCTTGTCGCGATCCAGATCACCCAAGAGAATGAGACGCGTGGCTAGCTTCCCGGACCCGCACTCGCTCGGGCGAGACGAACTGACCTCCCTCCTGAACGAGTTCACCAGCCGAGAGCAAGCAGTCTCGAACGAGCGACGGACGTTGCATTGCCGGGTCGACGCTCTGCGCCGAGAGCTCGTCGACCGGCTTCGTGATGAAGGCAACACGGTGATCTGCGGTGCCGACCTTCACGAGCCTGGATCGTGCGGCGTCGCGTTTGAGTCGGCGATCCCTCGGGTGGAGACCGAGCGGCTTGTCCTGCGCGGCTGGCGCGAGGTCGACCTGCAGACGTTTGCCGACATCGCTGAGGATGCTGAGGTGATGCGGTTTTTGGGCGGGGTCGTCGACCGTGCTCAGGCGTGGCGGATGATGGCGCTGTTTGCCGGACACTGGCCGCTGCGGGGGTACGGCAGCTGGGTGGTCGAGCGGCGAACCGACCACGCCGTCCTCGGTCGCGCCGGGCTCTGGCAGCCAGAGGGATGGCCCGGATTAGAGGTCGGCTGGATGTTCGCCCGGTCGGCGTGGGGCCATGGCTTCGCCACTGAGGCGGCGCAGGCCGCGGTTGCGTGGGCGTGGGAAAACCTCGAGTGTGAGCAGCTGATCTCGCTCATCGCCCCCGGCAACGAGCGCTCGGTCCGAGTCGCCCAGCGGTTGGGAATGGAGCCGTTGCGCGCGCACGATCTACACGGCGTCCACGTCACGATCTACACGCTCAAGCGGCCACGAGGCTAAGACCGGCGGTAGCTGGGCGCGCCCACCCAGCCAACGACCAGCGGCGCTCCCGCCGCCGCTCACGCCCGGACACCGACGGCGTGTCAGACACCAACCTCTTGCGCACGATCGAGAGACGCGCTTCTGGCGATTTGCGCGTCTCTCGCAGATCCGGTCGCGAGACCTGCGTTTGGGTTCGCGCATGTACGCCGCTGGTGCGGCTCGGGATGGCTGCCCTGTCAGCAACGGGCAGCGCGATGGCCAGCGGCACGGCTGCTGCTCCGGTGTCTGCGGCACCCGAGCGCGTCGCGAGCACGGGATGCTTCGAGCTCGGCCGTGGAACGGCCGCGGTCGCCGTGAGCGTGTCCGCGGTGGGGGGAAGTCGCGCCGCGCGCGAGGTCTTTGACCCGGGCCGAAAGGAGGCCTGCGTAGCCGGGGTGGTCGCCCGAGCTTGAGAGCGGCTGCTGGTGACTTCACTTCGACTCTCTACCGGCTGGCCCTACCTCTCCAGACTCCGGCCCTCCGGCTGTTCACGGGCGGCCGGGGAGTTCAGGCTGTGTTTCATGATCAAGCGCTTCTCACCCGCCGCCGTCGGTCGCTGGAGCACGCGGCGGCCCGTGCTCGCGATCGTCGCCTGGTTGACGTTCGTAGTCGTGGCC
>JBAQGP010000833.1:0-24483 GCA_049287845.1 Solirubrobacteraceae bacterium
ACCCCGCCCATCTCGTCCTCGACGTACACGCGGACGATCGCGTCGAAGTCGGGCTCGGCGGCGAACCCCAGGTCCAACGCGCGCCGGGCGTCAAAGGCGCGCGGCCAGCCGCCGACGATCCGGGCGATGCTGTCGTCGGGCTCTGAGCGGATGAGAGCCACCGCGTCGTCGCCGGCCACGCGGCGCAAGGCCTCTATCTCCTCACCCACCGTCGCCGCGACGCCCGGCATCGTCAGTGACCGCCGCAGACCCAGAGCGCCGGTGTCCATCGTCGCGGCATGGATGAGAAACCCGACGGCCGCGCGGGGCGAGGCAAACCAGTGGCGCACGTCGGGCGACACGGGCAGGACGGCGGGCCGCCCGTGCAGGGGCTCGCGAATGATGTTGGAGAAGAAGCCCGACGCGGCCAGGTTCGGCGCGCCCGGCCGCACGCAGATCGTGGGCAGGCGGATGCCGATCCCGTCGATGAATCCGCGCCGTGTGTAGTCGGCCAGCAGAAGCTCGACGATGGCCTTCTGGGTCCCGTAGCTCGTCGCAGGCGTGGCGGGGTGGCCATCGGCGATGACCTCGGGCATGGGCGGTCCGAAGACGGCGATCGACGAGCTGAAGACCAGACGGGGCCGGTAGCCGTCACCGGCCAGCCGCACCGCCTCCAACAGGTGGCGTGCCGCGTCGAGGTTGACGCGATAGCCCTTGGCGAAGTCCTGCTCGGCCTCCCCGGACACCACCGCGGCAAGGTCGACGATCACCTCGGGTCGCGAGGCGATCAGGTCGGCTGCCACTCCAGGGTCGGCGAGGTCGGCCGCAATCGTCTCGACGTCGCCGGCGCCGCTGGCGACGACGACGACGTCGACGACGTCGGCGACGTCGGCGAGCACCATGGCCGAAATCGCCCTGCTCCCCAGCGACCCGTCGCGGGCCAGGCGATCCGAGAGCTTTCGCCCGAGCATGCCCGCCGCTCCGATGATCAGGATGCGCATCGTCGACAATGACAGCAGGCCGGGCCCCCACTCGCTCCAAGGAGTCAGCGCATGCCTATGGATTGCACCTATCGCTTGCGGATCCCGCACCATTCCGGGCAGCTGGCGAAGGTGGCAACCCGCATCTCGGAGTACGGGGGGCTCATCGGGGACGTGACGACGATCGCCATCGCCCGCAACGAGGCGTTGCGCGAGATCACCGTGGAGCTGCGCGACAAGGAGCACGCCGAGGCTCTCGCGGCCGGGCTCGGAGCGCTGCCGGGAGTCAGCGTGGTGTGGTTTCACGACCGGGCCTTCATCGCGCACGACGGGGGCAAGCTCCAGGTCACCGGGCGCCGGGAGATCCACACCAACCAGGACGTACGCGACGTGTACACCCCAGGCGTTGCCCGCGTGTGCGAGGCGATCGCGGAGTTCCCGCAGCTCGCGGGGCGCTTCACGATGATCGGGCGCAGCGTCGCCATCTGCACCAACGGGACCCGCGTGCTGGGGCTCGGTGACATCGGCCCGGTCCCGAGCATGCCGGTGATGGAAGGCAAGGCGCTGTTCTACGCCCAGCTGGTCGGCGTCAGCGCCGTGCCCATCCTGATCGACACCAAGGACGTCGACGAGTTCATCGAGACCGTGATCCGCATCGCCCCCGGCTTCGGGGGAATCCACCTCGAGGATATCTCCGCGCCCGCGTGCTTTGAGATCGAGCGCCGGCTCATCGAGGCCCTGCCCCAGCCGGTGATGCACGACGACGTCCACGGCACCGCAGTCGTCACCATGGCGGCCGCGATCGCGGCGTGCCGCCAGGTGGGGATGCGCCTGGACGAGGCCGTCGTCGGGCAGATCGGGCTTGGCGCCGCGGGCTACGGGATCGCTTCCCTCATCCACGACGCCGGGGTCAAACGGGTCCTCGCCACCGACCCCAGCACCTGGGCCCAGGATCAGGCCCGCGCCCGAGGGATCGAGATCGCCGACCTGAGGACGGTCATGGGTGAGGCCGATGTCGTGGTGGCCACCACGGGCCGGCCGGGACTCATCACCCCGGACCTCGTCCGCCCGGGCCAGGTCATCCTGGCACTGACCAATCCGGCACCCGAGATCGAGCCGGAGCTTGCGCTACAGGCCGGAGCCGCCTTCGCCGCCGACGGCACCAGCGTCAACAACGTGCTCGGCTATCCGGGCATCTTCCGGGGTGCGCTGCTGGCGGGCGCGAGCGCGATCAACATCAGCATGAAGCGCGCCGCCGCGTGGGCGCTGGCGGGGCTGACCGTTGAGTCCGAGCTCGTCCCCGACGTGCTCGACCGCAACGTCCACGAGACGGTGGCCCAGGCGGTGCGCCAGGCCGCTGTCGACAGCGGGGTCTCGGACCCGGGCCGGATCATCCCCGAACTGTGACACCCCGCGAGGTATCACACGATGTTCCCGGTATTTGGGAAAATTCGTGACGAGATGGGGATTGACTTGTGACCCTCACCCCACATAGGGTTCTTTTTGGGCGCAGGTGCCTGACAAAGCGAAGAGCGAACCAGGAGATGTAAGGTTCGCCACACGGCAGGTCACTCCTCGGAGTGATTTATCCCACGTGTGCTCCGGGTCACACCTGCGCCCATTTTTTGTGCACTGACACAGTCGCGAGTGGTGTCAAACCTTGCGGCCGACTCACCGCATCCAGCCGATGGGCGGCGAGGTGTGGCGAGCGTGGCGGTGGCGGTGCGCAGGAGCGCCCGCTCGGCGGCGGCAGCGTCCATCGCACCGCTGGACACCTGACGGCTGGCGGCGTGGATGAGGTCGATGACGGTGCCAAGGAGCCACTCCGTTGGAAGCTCGGAATCAAACGACCCGTCGCCCTGGCCGCGCCCGATCACGGTGCGCACCGGCGCGAGCGCGGGAGCGAGCCGCGCGCGGAGCTGCGCGCGCTCGAGGCGCTGGTTGACGATGACCAGGCCGCGGTAGCGTCCGATGACCTGCCACGCTGCCAGCAGGACGCGCTCCATCGCCTCGGCTGCGGGCCCCTCCTCCGGGTGCGCCGCCTCCAGCGCGGCCGTCACCTCGCCGATCGACTGATCAGTCAGCTCGTCCATGAGCGCGTCGCGGCTGTGAAAGTGGTGGTAGAGCGTCGCGCGCGACACGCCGGCGGCCGCCGCCACGCGTTCCATGCTCGCCCCCGGATCGGTGGCGATGAGCTCGGTGGTGGCCTTCAGGATCCGCCGCACGTTGCGGCGTGCGTCAGCCCGCACCGGCCCTTCCCCTAAGTTTGACATCACTGTCAAGATTAGTCATGACGTGTTCGAACACGGTCAACCCGTCTATCTCCAGATTCCCGCGACGGACATCACTACCTCCGCGTGCTTCTACGAGCGCATCTTCGGTTGGACCATCGATCCACCGGAGTCGGGGTTCGAGGCCCCGGGGATCATCGGGCAATGGATCACCGACCGCCCGGCCGCGCCCGACGCCGGGCCCGTGACGTGGATCCACGTCGACGATGTCGCGCACACGCTCAGCCAGGCAGCGCGCGCAGGCGCCGCCCTGCGCCTGCAGCCCACCCCGGACGGGCCCCGGCTGCTGGCCTCCTTCAGCGACCCGGCGGGGAACCTCGTCGGGATCGTCGCCCACGGCGCGCACGACCCGACGCGAAGCGCGACCGCCGTCCAGGCCACGGTCCCCGTCCAGAACCGCACCATGCCCCCGTGCACGATCATCCCCCAGCTCGTCTATGACGACGTCATCGAGGCGATGCACTGGCTCTGCGACAGCTTCGGGTTCGTCGAGCGCTGGCACGTCGGCGATCACCGCGCACAGCTCTCGTTCGGGAACGGCACGATCGCGATCACCGAGCCTCGCACATCCAAGGCCCTCCCGGGGCCAATCTCGTTGCTGGTCCGCGTCGACGACGTGGACGCGCACTGCGCCCGCGCCCGCGAGCGCGGCGCGAAGATCCTCGATGAACCCAGGGACTTCCCCTACGGCGAGCGTCAATATGCCGTCGAGGACCTGGGCGGGCACCGCTGGGGCTTCTCGCAATCGATCGCCGATGTCGCGCCCGAGGATTGGGGCGGCAGCTCGGGCCCGGCGCTCCAGGTGCCGGGCACGTCCACGTCATGTCCCCGGATCTCGGTGATGCTCATCGTCCCCGACGCCGAGGCCGCCGTGACCTGGTACCGCGAGGCGCTGGGAGCCGAGGTGCTGTGGGACCTGGGCGGCGTCGCCGGACTGGAGGTGGGCGGAGCGCCGTTCTTCCTGCACGAGGTCAACCCGAGCAACCCGGCGGAGGACAGCCCGGACCAGGTCGGGCAGACCAGCGTCCGGATCGAGGTGTTCGTCGGCGACCCAGACCGATTCATCGCGCGCGCCATGGCGGCGGGCGCGCAGCCGGGCTCGCCCGTCACCGCTCACGAGCTCCCGTGGGGCACCCACCGCCAAGGCGGGTTTCAGGACCCCTTCGGCCATAGGTGGTCGGTCGGCGACACCACGCCGCTGCGGGCCGGAAGCGCGCCGCGCTGAGCGACCCGGCGGACGGCGACACGCCGTCGCTGTCACGATGTGGCGCGGGACGGGTAACCACCACGCCATGAGTGAGATCGGAGACCGCACAGGCTCGGCGATCGGCGACCTCTTCGGGCCGCCGACCGAAGAGCACCGCCTCATCCCCGAGATCACGTATGACGAGCACCTGTACCCCGCGCGGCCGCGCCGCCTGCGCCCGTCGGCGCGGCGGGTGCTGCGCGACATCATCCGCTCCGGCCTCTCGGGCGCCACGGAAGGGACCAACGACGCCTACGTGTCCTGGCTGGTGGAGCAGTCGATGCTGCATGACGCCCAGGCACTGGCGACGCAGCTCTCAGGCCAGGGGAGCATGTGGCAGAACCCCTTCGCCGACCCTGACCCGCGGGCCGCGGTCGAGCGCGCGGCGGTGTGGTTCACGGCCTACCCGCTGTCGTTCATCACGCGCAGTGGCGACTCGTTCCTGTCCGGGCTGGCCAACCCGGAGCTGTGGCGAGCGTTTCAGGAGATCGGCATCGACGCCGTCCACACCGGGCCGGTGAAGCTGGCGGGCGGCATCAACGGCTGGAGCCCCACGGGCTCGGTGGACGGTCACTTCGACCGGATCAGCATGCAGGTCGACCCCATGTTCGGGACCGAGGATCAGTTCCGCGCGCTGTGCGTCGTCGCCGGCGAGCACGACGGCACCGTCATCGACGACATCGTCCCCGGCCACACGGGCAAGGGCGCCGACTTCCGCCTCGCCGAGATGGGCTACCAGGACTACCCCGGGATCTACCACATGGTGTCGATCGACCCCCAGGACTGGCACCTGCTGCCCGAGGTCCCCGACGGGCGCGACTACGCCAATCTCGACCTCGAGTCCGAGGCCAGGCTCCAGGCGGCCGGCTACATCATCGGCCAGCTCCAGCGGGTGATCTTCTACGAGCCGGGGGTCAAGGAGACCAACTGGTCAGCGACCGGGGTCGTCACGGGCGTCGACGGCGTCCAGCGTCGGTGGGTCTACCTGCACTACTTCAAGGCAGGCCAGCCGTCGATCAACTGGCTTGACCCGTCGTTCGCGGGAATGCGGCTGGTCATCGGCGACGCCCTGCACTCGCTGGCGGATCTGGGGTCGGGCGCCCTGCGGCTCGACGCCAACGGATTTCTGGGGGTCGAGAAGAGCGCCGAGGATCGGCCGGCGTGGTCGGAGGGCCACCCGTTGTCCGAGGCGGCCAACCAGCTCATCTCCAGCATGATCCGCAAGATGGGGGGCTTCTCCTTCCAGGAGCTCAACCTCACGATGGACGACATCAAGGCGATGGGCGAGTCCGGGGCCGACCTCTCGTATGACTTCGTCAACCGCCCCGCCTACCACCACGCCCTGGCCATGGGCGACACCGAGTTCCTGCGGCTGACCATGAATCAGGCCCTGGCCCTGGGGATCGACTCGGCGTCGCTCGTACACGCCCTGCAGAACCACGACGAGCTCACGCATGAGCTCGTGCATTTCGCCACCCGTCACCGCGACGACGTCTTCACCTACGGGGGCCAGGAGATCAGCGGCGGAGAGCTGGCCGTCCGGATCCGCCGCGAGCTCACCTCCGCCCTCACCGGACCCGACATTGCCTACAACCGGCCGTTCACCACCAACGGCATCGCATGTACGACCGCCTCGGCGATCAGCGCGATCCTCAGGATCCCCGATCCGGACGCCATGTCCGACGAGGACGTCGAGCGGGTCAAGCGCACCCACCTGCTCCTGGCGATGTACAACGCGTTCCAGCCCGGCGTGTTCGCCCTGTCCGGTTGGGACCTGATGGGGATGCTGACGACCGACCCCACGCAAGTGGCCGACCTCATCGCCGACGGCGACACGCGCTGGATCAACCGCGGCGCGCACGACCTCATGGGCGCCAACCCCAGGGCGCAGCGCTCAGAGGGAGGCCTGCCGCGAGCACGAAGCCTGTACGGCACGTTGCCCGATCAGCTCGACGACCGCTCGTCGTTCGCGCGCCGGCTGCGGCGCATCATCCGCATCCGGCGCCGCTACCGCATCCCCATGGCCAGCCAGATCGACGTCCCGGGAGTGTCGCACCGCTCGCTGCTGGTCATGGTCCACCGTTTGGAGAACGCGAACCTCCAGGTGACGGTGCTCAACTTCGGCCCCGAGGCGGTGGTGGGCACCATCCGCTCCGAGCATCTCGTCCCGACGGCCAAGGTCATCGACCTTTTCCGCGCCCAGCAGATCGCCGTCGTCGACGACCTATGCAGCTTCAGCCTCGAGCTCGACGCGTACCAAGGCGTCCCGCTTCTGCTGCCCCTCCCCGCCGCGCCGCCGGCGGTCGCCCAGCCCCCCTCGTTGCGAGCCTGACCATCCGCCTGGAATCAGCCGCAGCGGAGGTATAGGCTCGCAGCTGCGACCGCTACCAGGAGCGATCGAAAGGAGGGAGGAGAGTCGGGATTCTCGGCCGTCTCATGCCGCACAGCGCGCGGGCGTGAGCTCTGCGAGGACTTGCCGGCATCGTCCCGGTGAGCTCTGCGCTTCGCCGCTGCATCACACCGAATCGCACGAGGAGTGACATGTTGTCGATACGTCGTGTCGCCCTGCCGCTGGCGCTTGCCGGCGTCGTCGGGGCCGTCTGCGTGTTGGTGCTCGCCCAATCGCCCGCCAATGCACGCAGACCGTTGAGCTACGGCCGGCTCAACAAGATCCAGAGACGGATCATCTCCGAGACCCTCGCGACCGCGCTCAACCCGGCCTCAAGCGGGGGGTTGCGTCCTCACATCCCCACCGCCAATGACGAGGGCTCCGGCCCGGACGGCGCGCCGTTCACGCCGCCATCGTCGTTCGACTCGGCGACCGGAGCCGGCGGCGTCGGCAACTACTTCCCCGCCGCCCATGGCCAGTGCGCGACGCGCTTGGGCGCCGATGTCAAGGTCAACCAGAACTGCCTGAACGTGACCGACGCCACCCTGCAGGGGCGCGGCCAAGCCAACAACGAACCGTCGATCGCCCAGGATCCAATAAATCCACGCCACATTGTCGCGGGTGACAACAACTACCTCCGCGGCGACGGAACGTGCGGTGCCCACTTCTCCACGGACGACGGCCGCACGTGGGCCGACTCGACCGTGCCCAACGGCTTCACCGCCGGCCCGACGGGCCCGCCCGCGTTTGCCCGCCAGTACTGGCAGGCCGGAGGAGACACCTCGGTCGCGTGGGACACGCGGGGCAACGCCTACATGAGCTGCCAACTGTTCAACCGCGGTACCGCCGCCTCCCCGAATCCCGATCAGTCCAGTGCATTCACTGTGTTCCGCTCTACGCAGAACAACGGCGCGTCCTGGAACTTCCCCGGACGCTACACGACGGTGCTCTTCGACCCCAACGGGACCAGCGGGGTCCTGGAGGACAAGGCCCTGATGGCTGTCGACGACAACGTCTCCAGCCACTTCCGAGACCGCATCTACGTCACCTGGACCGAGTTCGCCGCGGATGGCAGCTCCTACATCTACGAGGTGCACTCCTCCGATTACGGCGAGACGTTTTCACCGCGGGTGCTGGTGAGTAAGCAGATCCCGGCGTGCACAAACACGTTCAACTCGGGAACGCCGCAGGGCGCGTGCAACGAGAACTCGTTCTCCGATCCATTCGTCGGACCTGACGGGGCGCTGTACGTCACGTGGTCTAACTTCAACAACGCCTCGCTCACCGGTCCCAACGAGCAGTTCGAGGTCCTGCTGGCCAAGTCGACGGACGGAGGCCAGACGTTCTCGACCCCGGTCAAGGTCAGCGACTACTACGACCTGCCCGACTGTGACACCTATCAGGGCACCGGCGCGGACCCGGGCCGCTCGTGCGTCCCGGAGAAGGGACCGTCGACGATCTCGGACTTCCGGGCCACGAACTACCCGTCGGCCCAGGTCAATCCGCGCAACCCCAACCAGGTCACGGTGGCGTTCGCGTCGTACATCAACAAGGACTCCAACGAGAGCAACGGATGCATGCCGACGGGCATGGCAGCCGACCTCGACCCCACCTACACCGGGGTCAAAACCCCAGGTGGGTGCGTCAACAAGATCCTTCTGGGGGTGTCCAACAACGGCGGCTCGACGTTTGCGACGTCCACCGATCCCCGACACGGGCTCCTGGTCACCCAATCGCCCGGCCAGGCCAAAACCGACCAGTTCTGGCAGTGGAGCGCGTTCACCCGCAACGGCCAGCTCGCCGTGGACTACTACGACCGCCAGTACGGTCAGGACGAGACCAACGGCTCCTCGGACTTCAGCCTGTCCGGGAGCTGGGATCTGGCCAACTTCGGACAGGTGCGCGTGACCGGCAGCTCGATGCCGGCCCCGACCGAGTTCGAGGGTCCCGCCGGTGGCCAGTTCTACGGCGACTACGTCGGCTTGGCCGCCATCGACAGGGCACATCCCATCTGGTCTGACACGCGCTCTCAGGACGTGTTCGTGTGCCCGGGCACGGCGGTGCCCGGCACGCCGCCGACCCTGTGCGGCGCCAAGGAGCCCAATGGCGAGATCGCAAACGACGAGGACACGTTCTCCGCGACGGTCGACGTGCCCTCGGGCGACGGCCACTGACGCAGCGGAGGGTGGGCCCGGGCATGCGCCCGGGCCCATCGCCGTCCAGTACGGTGTGAGCTGAAGAGGTGATGTCCATGCAGAACCTGCAGGCCCTATCCCCGCGCCGGGCCGCGCTTTTCCTAGCCACGCTCGCGCTCCTCATCTGCGGAGCGCTCGTCCTCGGCAACGCCTCCGGCGCCGGAGCCAGACCGGTCGGCCACCTGGCGCTGGTCAAGGGCAACCCCGTGACCGTCGCAGGCCATGGCTTCCGGGCCCTCCGCCGCGTGCACCTGGTCCTGGTCGACCGGGGTACCACGACGCGCGGACCCACGGCCAACCGCAACGGCGCCTTCACCGTCACCTTCCCGACCGCGATCGACCGTTGCAGCGGCTGGTCGGTGACCGCCACCCAGCCGGGGCGCGCGATGGTCGTCCTGCGCAGCCCCGCCAAGCCGGAGTGCGCGCCGCTCCGGACGCCGTAGACGAACCGCGGCCGCCGGCGCAGGACGCGATCGGGCCGCCCGACAAATCCTCGGGCGGTCATGGGCAGCGTTGATGGCGGCGGCGCCGCTGGCCCGCGACACACCCGCTGGGCACCAGCTTGGGCACGAGCTTGAGACCCAGCTTCCGCAGCGCGTGCACGCTCAGAGGAGGCGAAAGCCTGCCCCCGGCCGGAACCGAGGGCGCGGGCAGGACGTCCCTGTGCCCGGTATAGGGCACCGTGCTTTCGATGAGGAGGCCCTGTGCCGTGACCGTGTAGCGCGCCCCTTCTGGGAAGGTGAGCGACGAACGCATGGTCATCTCATCGACCGACGCGCTTGCGGCATGACTCTCGACAGCCGCGTCGCGCGGCACCGCGGCGAAGATGAAGTGGTTTCCCCCGCCGGTCCCGGTCGCGCGACCGAGCGCCCACTTGACGTCGCCCTGGAGGGGGTTCTTCGTGAATGCCAGCCCGCAGCGCGCGGTCGAGGAGCTGCTCAAGGCCTGATCCCACATGCCCGGGTAGCCCGGCCATTGGATCGACAGCGCGTGGGCGAAGGGCGTGCCGTCCTGGAGCTCCGCGAGCTGGTGACCGCCGCCGGCGTCGCCGTGCCAGGCGCACTCGAGCGGTACGGCGAGCAGCGGGTCGCTCAGGTTCGCGGTGAACCGTCCGAGTACCGCCGCCGGCGCCAGCTCGAGGGTCCCGTCACCAGCGGACAGCGCTTGGCTCGTCGTCCGGTAATACGCCGACACGGTCGCCGTCGACTGCCAGTGCTCGCCAGTCGGCTGGCTGGCGTAGTACTCCTGGGCGAGCTCGGCATTGATGTAGATCGGCTGCGCGTGCGCCGACGCGGGCACGATGAGCAGCAGGCACATGACGAGCAGCCCCGCGCGCCCCACCGTTCCCGGCTTCGTGTCGCTGGTGCCCGGCACGGCGCGAATCTAGCCCAGCGGCAGGTTGCGGGCAAAGCTGGGTGTCCGCTGGCACACACCCGCATAGTCAGATTCAGTTCCGAGCAGCGCACGATCACGCGGCTGGCCGAGATGCTCGACGTCACCAAGCAGTCCGCGAGCGCATTGGCCGACGAGGCGCACCTGTAGGCGGCTCAGGCGCAGTCAGAGGTCGCGGGCCGATGAGTTCCGGCGCGAGTGGCAGTCTGAAGGACATGACTCGAACGACAGCGCATCTCTCCATTTCGCTTGATGGCTTCATGGCCGGCCCCGCCCAGGACCGGGACAACCCCCTCGGGGTCGGTGGCCTCGAGCTCCACGAGTGGCATCTCGGCGACGCCAAGACCGAGGCCGACGCCGCCTTGACCGCCGAGCTGCTCAGGCCGCGCGGCGCCTTCGTGATGGGCCGCAACATGTATGGGCCGATCCGGGGCGACTGGGACGAGGACTGGCGCGGCTGGTGGGGCGAGGAGCCGCCCTACCACGCGCCCGTGTTCGTCCTCACCCACCATCCCCATGATCCGATCGAGATGGCCGGCGGGACGACGTTTCACTTCGTCACCGATGGCTTTGACGCGGCCTACGCGCAGGCACAGGCGGTCGCGGGCGACCGCGACATCTCGATTGCCGGCGGCGCCTCGACGATTCGCCAGGCGCTGGCGGCGGGCGTCATCGATGAGCTCGTCCTGGACATCGCGCCGGTCGTGCTGGGCGGCGGGGAGTCCCCCTTCGCCGGGCTACGCAATCTGCGCCTCGAGCCGACCGAGGTGATCGCATCCCCACGCGCGACGCACGTCCGCTATCGCGTCGGCGTCAGTCCGGCGGGGTGAACTGACTGGCGGTGAACACGGCGCCCTGCGGGTCGCGGATCAGCGCCGTCCGGGTCCATTGGGTCTCCTGCGTTGAGATGACCTCGGCCTGGAGGCGCTGGGCCGCCGCCGCCGCCGCATCTCGATCGGCGACGGAGAAGCTCACGTGCCAGTGTGCAGTGAAGCTCGGCTCCAGCGGGGCGACCCAGGCGATCGCGTCCTCGAAGCCCGAAGGCGGCGCGATTCCCGCTTGGCGGTCGCGGATGCCCGGGTCGACGGTGGCCTCGAGGTGGTCGCCGTAGCCCGGGCGGCGCACCATCGTCGCGAAGCCGAGGTCCTGCACCGACCAGCCGAACACGTCGGCGTAGAAGGTGATCGAGTCGGGCCGGTCGGTGTGCAGGTCGCTGAAGTTCCATGAGCCGGGTTCGTTGACGCGCTGCGCTCCGGGGTGCGTACCCGCCTGCCACAGGCGAAAGGCGACACCCGCCGGATCCTGGAGGTTGACCGACCGGCCGAACGGACCGACCTGCCCAGGGTCGTCGGCGACCTCCCCGCCGGCGGCGGAGACCCGCGACACGACGGCGTCGGCGTCGTCGACCGCGATGTACGTGTTCCATGCCGGCGCGCTGCCGTCCGCCTGGCCGATCCCGGCGACGTCACGGCCGTCCAGCGCGGCGATAGCGTAGACCGGGGCGCCCGAGGGCGAGACGGTGGTGAAGGTCCAGCCGAACAGTGCCCCGTAGAACTCCTGCGCGGCCTGCGGATCATGCTGCTCGGTGTCCACCCAGCTTGGGACACCCTCGGGGTATGTGCGTCGAATGGTCGTCATGGCGGCCACCTTCGCACCGATTGCGGTCAGCATCGGGCCGCGGGGCGGGAGAATCCGGCCCGCCGGAGGCCGGAGAACTCCGCCCCGCCCGCCCCACGGATATCGTGGAGCGCGATGGGCGCCCTGCACGTGTTCGACATGGACGGCACCCTGCTGCGGGGGACGACGGCGGCGATCGAGATCTCGCGGCGCGTGGGCCGTCTCGAGGCGTTGGCGGAGCTCGAGCGCGGGTTCGCCACCGCGGAGATCACGGCCGCGGACTTCGCTCTGGCGACCCGCGCGCTGTGGGAAGGCCTGACCGCCGAGTTGGTCGCCGAGGTCGTCGCCGCCGCGCCGTGGATCGACGGGATCGAGGAGGTGTGCGCCGACATCGCCGAGCGCGGCGAGCACTCGATGCTCATCACGATGTCTCCGAACTTCTTCGCCGAGCACCTCGGCGATCGCGGCGTCGACGTGGTCCGCGCCTCCCAGTGGCCGCCGCTTCCCGTGGTCGCCCCGATCGACCCGGCGGGAATTCTCAACCCCGCGGACAAAGTCCGCCTCGCCGAGGCCGAGCGGACCGCCCACGGACTGGCCCGCAGTGCGTGCGTCGCCTACGGCGACTCGTGGTCCGACCTCCCGCTGTTCGCCGTCCTGGAGAACACGGTGGCCGTCAACGCCGACGCCGCGCTCGAGCGCACGGCGCGGGTCGTCTACCGCGGCGAGGATCTGCGCGAGGCGTACGCCCATGGGCGGGCGCTGCTTGACGCCGCCTCGGCCGGCGACGAGCCGGAGGCGGGTCGGTGAGCCGCGGCTCGGCCGTCACCGGCCCGCTTGTCGGGGTCAGTGCGATCGTCCTGCGCAACGGCGCCGTCCTCCTCGGCCGCCGGCGCGGTGCGCACGGCGCGGGAACCTTTGCATTTCCCGGCGGCAAGCCCGAACCGGGCGAGCACCCGTCAGACACCGTCCGGCGTGAACTGCTCGAGGAGACGGGCCTCACCGCCCGCTCGGTGTCACCGGTGACATGGACGAGTGATCTGTTCGCCGACGGCAGCCTGCACTTCGTCACTCTCCATCACGTTGTCGACGCCGAGGGTGAGCCCGAGGTGCGTGAACCCGACAAGGTCGAGGCCTGGCGTTGGTATGCCTGGGACGAGCCGCCCGCGCCCCTGTTCGCGCCCGCGGCGTCGCTCATCGCCAGCGGGTGGCGTCCCGCCTAACGGTCCACCGCGCGAGGCGATCGACGCCCTCATCAATCGGACGGTGCGGGTTACGCGGGGGGCGGCGTGCCGAGGGCTCGCGAGATCTCATCGAGCGCCTGGTTCTCGGCCTCGCTGACGCGGGTGCCGCCGACGCCGAGAAAGCCGCCCTCCTTGTGCGCGCCAGCCACCGCCTGGGCGACGGTCATCACGAACGTCTTGTAGGCGTCGGCCTCCTCGGCCGTCGCCGTGGCCTCCAGGATCGACATCGCCTTGCGCAGATGGTCGGTCGTGACGGCGGAGAGATCCCCGCCCGTCTGCTTGAGGCGCTCGGGGTCGATCGCCGGGGGTGACTTGATCAGCTCATCGAGGAGCGCGCTCGTTCCCTGCTTGGCCCGGGCGTCCTGGTAGACGCGGCCCATCGCCATGGTCTCGCGCAGGGTGCCGCCGCGATCGGCCGCGATCACCCGCAGTCCGGCATACAGCGGACCGTCGACCACCGTCGACCAATCCTCGGCGTTGAAGTCAGCCTTGCTCGTCACGTCAGCCTCTCTTGTCGTGTGGCGCGCTCCGCGGCGCGGAGAATCGCCTCGATCGACCGGTCCACGTCGCCGCTGCTGGTGGCGTGGCTCGACACCGAGATGCGCATTGCGCGCATGCCCTGCCATGTCGTGCCGCTCAGCCAGCACGTGCCGTCGCTCTGGACGGCCTCGATCACGGCGTCGGTGCGGGCGTCGTGGTCCTCACCCTCGTCGAGGAAGCGGACGAGCACCTGGTTGAGCACGACGTCGTTGAGCACCTCGATCCCTCCGACAGCGTGGAGGGCGTCAGCGAAGCGGCGCGCGTGGGCGCAGCAGCGATCGATCAGCTCGGCGATCCCGGACCGGCCCAGAGATCGGATCGCCGCATAGATGGGGAAGCCGCGCGCGCGGCGCGAGAACTCCGGGTTCCACTCCAGCGCGTCACGGGGGCCGCCGGGGTCAGCGTGCACCAGATAGCTGGCGCGCACGCCCATGGCCGCCTGCTGGGCCTCGGGATGAGCGCAGAACGCGATGCCGCTGTCGTAGGGGACGTTGAGCCACTTGTGTGCGTCGACAGCCCATGAATCGGCGCGCTCGGCGCCGGCGACGAGGTGGCGGTGCGTCGGGCTGGCCGCCGCCCACAGACCAAAGGCGCCGTCGATGTGCAGCCACGCCCCCGCCTGCGACGTGACGTCGGCGATCTCGTCCAGCGGATCGAAGGCGCCCGTGTTGACGTTGCCGGCCTGCGCGCAGACGATTGTCGGCCCGTCCCCTGTCGCGATCGCCTCGTGCAGCGCGCCCGGCAGCATCCGACCCTGCTCGTCGGCGGCGATCGCCGTCACGCTCCCGGTGCCGAGCCCCAGCAGCCGCAGCGCGCGATCCACCGTGATGTGGCGCTCGGCGCCGGCCAGAACCCGGACCGGCGGTGCGCCGATGAGACCCCGCTCGCCCACGTCCCAGCCCGCGCGGGCGAACACGCTGTGGCGGGCCGCGGCCAGCGCGGTGACATGCGCCATCTGGCATCCGGTGACCAGGCCAAAACCGACTCCCGCGGGCAGCCCGAGGAGCTCGGCCAGCCACGCTCCGGCCACCTCCTCGACGACCGCGGACGAAGGACAGCAGACGAACAATCCGGCGTTCTGATCCCAGACGGACGTCAGCCAGTCGGCTGCGATCGCGGCCGGCGCTGTCCCGCCGATGACGAAGCCGAAATAACGTCCGCCCGGACTGGCGACCAGCCCGGGCTCCACCGCTGCGGCCAGATCCGCGATCACCTCGCTCGCGTCGGTGGGCCTCTCGGGAAGCGGTCCACCCAGCCCCGCGCGCAGCTCCTCGACGTCAGCCAGCCATCCGACCGGCCGCTCGGGGAGCGCCTCGAGATAGTCCGCCGCCAGCGCGGCGGTTTGGTCGAGCACCGCGCGGATCGTCATGGGCGGGCCGGGGCGGGCGGGGCGGGCGGGGCGGGCTCACGCGACAACACCGTCGGAGCCTACACGCGAGTCGCTTCACCGCACTGCCAATGTGAGCACGGCCGCGCTGGCCGTGCGGCGGCAGGTATGGTGCCGCCGTAGGACATGAAGCCCTCCCTGGTCGAATTCCCCGCCGATGATCCCGAGCGTGCGCTGCGGTTCTGGTCGGCCGTGCTGGAAACGGAGCTCGAGGATCGCTCCGCAGCGGAGGGGAGCGGATGGCAGACGCGCTCCACCACGCCCGCGGTCGGGGTCCATCGCCGCGGAACCGGCCCGGGCGACACGGTGTCGCTGCCCTACTTCGCCGTCGCCGATCTCGACGCCGCGCTCGAGCGTGTCCGCGAGCTCGGTGGCTCCGTGATCCACCCGGGGTCGCGGTGGGCCATCTGCCGCGACTCGGAGGGGAGCCCGTTCGGGCTCGCGCTCGACGAGGACGCGTAGCGCCTCGCCTGGGCTGTCGCCCTGACGCCTTAAAGCCAGACGGCCCGCACGATGGCGGGCCGTCGACAGTCTCAGCTGGTTCGGACTAGATCGGCTGAACGTTCGCCGCGGCCGGGCCCTTGGGGCCCTGCTCGGCGTCGTAGGACACCTTCGCGCCTTCGGCGAGCGACTTGAAGCCGCTACCGGCGATCGCCGAGTGATGAACGAACAGGTCCTTGCCGGGGTCGTCGGGCGTGATGAACCCAAAACCCTTCTCGTCGCTGAACCACTTCACGGTTCCAGTTGCCATCAGTATTCCCTCCCGGGAGGTCGTGTGCTGCGAAACGCGGGAGGTGCTTGGGGCAACTACTACGAACGCGCACTTCTTCTTCGTCGGCAGTGCTGCCGACCTTGGGGCACGATTGTAGCCTCCCGCGCCCAAAAGGACCTCGTCGTCGTCGCAGCCGCCCCCTCGTGCGGAACTCGCTGCGGTTGATTAGACGATCGCCTATGGCTCAGCGCCGGATTGCGATTGCTCAGTGCGGGAGCGCCTGCGACCCTCCTGCCTCGTGGCAATCGTTACAAGGAACGGAGGGTCGATCGCAATGACACGGGTGCTGCTGGTCGCCAATAGGACGGCGTTTGATGGACCATTGCTCGAGGCGGTCTGGGACCGTGCGCGGCGGCCACCTGTCTCCTTTCACCTCGTCGTGCCTGCGACCTCGCAAGGCCTTCATCGTGTCGTCGACCCCGAGGTGGCCGGGCTCGAGGCCGCGCGGGCGCGCCTTGCCATCGCGCTGCCGTTGCTCAGCCGGGCGGCCGGTCAGGACGTGTCGGGACATGTCGGCGACGCGAACGCGCTCGCAGCCGTCGAGGACGCGGTGAACCTGCGCGGCTTCGAGGAGATCATCATCTCCACGCTGCCCGCGACGGTCTCGCGCTGGTTGCGCCTGGACGTGCCGAGCAAGGTCCGGGCGCTTGGTCTGCCCGTACGCCACGTGACTGCGACCGAGCCTCGCCGACGCACCCGGAGGGTCGCCACGCCCGTGGCCGCACGACCGGCAGCGGTCACACCGAGGCGTGGCTAAGGTAGCGACGGGGCTGGGGCGGCAGGCGCCCACCACAACAATCGGGCGTTTCACCGTGTTCTAGTCCTCGTCCCCTGTTCGCAACCCCTGTGAGGCTCATGAATCGCTGTCTGCCACTTCTGCTCTCCCTGTTCGCTCTGGCCATCCCCGCCACAGCGAGCGCCACCACGTTCGGCGCCGAGGTCGGGACCGACTTCACCAGCCAGGTGCGCGGTCATTTGTCGCAGGCCAAGGTGACGAAGAACCTCGGCTCGCTCTACAAAGCCGGGGGCCGGGTGGCACGCGCTGATTCTGGCTGGGGAGTGACCGAGCCCAAGGCTCCGGTCCACGGCCGCCACACGTATGACTGGTCCTTTGCCGACCTGATCGCCTCGGAGACGGCGACCGCTCACCTGCGCTGGGAGCCGACGCTGGCGTTCGCGCCGCGCTGGGCCGAGGTGCATCGCTCGAACGTGCTGCATCTCCAGTCTGGCCGGGCGATCGCCTATCTGCCGCCGGCCAGTAACGCGACATTCGCCGCGTACGCGACGGCGTTCATGAAGCGTTATGGCCCCCACGGTGCCTTTTGGAAGGCGAATCCCAAGCTCTACTACGTGCCCGTGACCAACGTCGAGGTGTGGAACGAGCCTGACAACATTCACGACTGGGGGAGGGACATCAACCTGTCTGACTACGCGCGGATGTATGAGGCGGTCCGCACGGCCGTCCACCGCGTCTACGGCGGCGCCCGGGTCATGACGGGTGGGCTCGCATGGACCGAGTCGTCGCTGCCGCGCCTGCTCAAGGCGTTTGGGGGCCAGCCGATGGATGCCCTCGGTATCCACCCCTACGGCGCAACGCCGACCGAGTCGATCCGCGTGGCCAGTGATGCGCTGGCCGACATGCGCCAGTACGGTCGCGGCCGGACGCCGGTCTCGGCGAACGAGTACGGCTGGACGTCGATCCGCCACACCTGGGGTTCGACGAGCCCCAGGAACGTCAAGGGCTACGCCTACAACGCGTTGATCGGCCTGGCCAGGCTGCGGCTCTCCGAGGTCATGCCGTTCTCGTGGGCCGATCCCTCCTGGGGCCTGAGCACCGGGTCCTTTGCCAAAGCGGTGGCAATGGTCACGCACCACCGCTGAATCGGCCGGTCACGCTGACCGCCGCGAGACGGGGCCTGATCACCGGGCCCCGTCTCGCTCGTCCCCTGTGACCGGGCCTCTCAGATCTCGCCGATCGGTGCCACAGTGAAGGCCACGAGTTCGAGGCGAAAGAGGTCAGCACCGTGAGCACTGAGAACAGCACCGGCCGCGTAGCGGTCATCACCGGCGCGTCGTCGGGCATCGGCGAGGCGACCGCCCGGGCGCTGGTGGCCGACGGGCACCGCGTTGCGCTGCTGGCTCGGCGCGTGGATCGCATCCAGACTCTGGCCGCCGACCTGGGCCGCAGCGCCGTCGCAATCGAGGCGGACGTCACTGACCGCGACTCGATCGTCGCCGCCTCCCGGCGCGTTCAGGACGATCTCGGTGGCGCTGACATCCTGGTCAACAACGCCGGGGTGATGCTGCTCGGCCCGTTCTCCGCCGAGCTCTCCGACGATTACCGCCGGATGGTCGAGACCAACCTGCTGGGTGCGATCACGACGACCGAGGTGTTCCTCGATCAGCTCGTCGCCGACGGCGGCGGCGACCTGATCAACCTCTCCTCGGTCGCCGGGCGGACCGCGCGAGTGGGCAACGCGGTCTACGCCGCGACCAAGTGGGGGATGAACGGGTGGTCTGAGTCGCTGCGCCAGCAGCTGCAGCCCGACGTGCGCGTGATCGTGATCGAGCCCGGCGCTGTGGCCACCGAGCTGACTGACCACATCACCCACGCCGAGACCAAAGCGGCCGCCGAGGAGATGTATGAGGCGACTGCGATCAGCTCCCAGGACATCGCCGAGATCATCGCCTTCGCCATCTCACGGCCGCGCAGCGTCTCGCTCAACGAGATCCTCGTCCGCCCCACGGGCCAGGCGCTGTGATGCGCTCTCACCCGGGAGACCCGGTTCGCGGGCGGCTGCAGGCCTCGGCGGCCGCGGCCGACGTGACCGCCACCGCGGGAGCGACGAAACAGCCAGACCAGGAGCATCGAGAACAGAACCGAGAGGAGCAGGCCTCCCCCATGGCGATGTAGCACGTACCAGGAGAAAAGCCCTGCGGCAAACGAGCCACACACGCCGATGACAGCCGTCATGCCCAGTCCCATCGGATCGGGACCAGGGAGCAGAAGCCGCGCCAGCGCCCCCACGAACAGGCCCACCACGAACAGGATGATCAGATAGGCGATCAGGCTCATCCTTCCTGCCTACCCGGCTGCAGGAGGTCTCACCCAATTACGTGGTGTCGAGCGCCCGGGTGGCGGGCACGACGCCGGCGCCGGGTCACTCGATCACATCGAGCTGGCCATCTGAGAGCTCCACGCGCAGGCCGCCCACGGTCGCGATCTCCGCAACCTCCTCGGGGCGCTCGGCGCCCCCGGACTGAAGGACCAGGCGTGCGACCTCCCCACGGACGCGCTTGGCCATGTGTGTGATCACGGTCCGCCTGCCGTCGGGCGCCTCTGTGAAGCCGCGGACGGCGAGACGGGTCGCGCGCCGCGGCTGCCACGCCGCCGCGTAGGAGCCGGAGCGCAGGTCGAGTACCAGGCCGCGATCGGGCATCGCCGCGCGCAGCGGCTCACGCCAGTAGGCCGTGAGCCCACCAATGCCAGGCGGCTTGGCGCTCATCTCGAGCCGGTATGCGGGAATCCGGTCACCGGGCCGCACGACGCCCCACAGTGCGCTGAAGATCAGCACGCCATCCCACGGGAGATCCGCCAGGCCCAGAGCCGCGAACAGCACGCCGGTGTAGATCTCGGCGGCCGGGAGCGCCGGCGCTCTCCGCAGCCCCGGGTCGACGGCATCAAGCAGCCGCTCGCGCGGCTCACGCAGTCGTGGATAGACGAGCGTCGAGAGCCCGGCGCGGCGGCCGTGGTCGGGGGAGGCCTTGCCCCGAGAAGGTGGGAGCAGCACGAGCACGCGCGAGAGCCTAGTCGGGCTCGAATCTCTGGCCCGGGACACCGGGGCAGGCCGAGCCGGCCATGGGACGCCCCGCGGCGTCGATCACGATCGAGACCGACGATTGCCGCAAGGCGGCCGAGGCTCTTGCTTCTGTGGCGGCGAGATGCTATTTCGACGACGATGTCGTGACCAGACCGTTCCGCGACGAGGACGGCCTCCTGTACCCGCGCGGCGAGCCGGGCTCGGGGTCGGTTCGACGAGGACCGTTTGCCCTCGTATCGCATCGACCGCTAATTCTGAGGCCGGAGGTATCCACCATGACGTCGGTTGAACACACACGCCTGTCTGCGTTGGTCGAGGCAGAACTCGAGCCCACGCTCGACCTGCTCGGGGAGCTGATCGCGCAGCAGTCGATCGAAGGCGCGCCAGCGATTGGGCGCTGCCTGGAGTTGATCGACGACGCGGTCGCGCACCTCGGAGGCCGCCGGCGCGCGGGGGAGTTCGCCGGCCTGCCTCACCTCGTCGCCGACTGGGGTCGCGCCGACGACGACCGGCGGCTCATCCTGGCGGGGCATACCGATGTGGTCCCCGCCGAGGGGGAATGGGAGACCGACCCGTTCTCGCTGGTCCGACGGGGCGACATGCTCATCGGCCGCGGGGTGTGCGACATGAAGGGCGCGCTCGCGGCATATGTCGGCGCGCTGAAGGCGGTCGCGGGTCACGTCGATCTCGAGCAGACGCCGGTGTCGCTGGTGGTCACCGGCGACGAGGAGGTGGGCAGCCCGCGCGGCATGGTCCCGCTGCTCGAGGCAGGCCAGGTCAACGGTCGCTGGGCCGTGTGCGGGGAGCCGACCGGCCTGAACGTCTTCACCGGCAATCGAGGAGTCGGCTGGCTACGGGTCAAGATCAACGGTCGTGGGGGGCATGCCGGGTTACCTCACGCATGCGACAACCCGGTCTGGGCGGCGGCACGAGCCGTCAGCGCGCTCGAGGCGCTGCCGATGAGCATGTCCGATGAGCGTTTTGACCCGTCCACTCCCAGTCTGACCGTCACCTCGATGCAGGTCGACGGCGAGCCGGCGATCAACACGATTCCCGATTCGGTGTGGCTGTCGATCGATCGCCGTCTGCTTCCCGCCGAGGGGTCCGACGCCGCGATCTCACAGATCGAGTCTGCGATGCGCGAGGCCGTGATTGCACCCTTCACCTGGGAACTCACCGTCGACCGGGTATGTCCCCCGTACATCGCCGCCGAGGACGACACCCTCGTGGACACCATGCAGCGGATCGTCCGGGAGGTCGGGCGCCCTGGGACGCTGGGGACGGATTCGGCCGCCGACGACTCATCGTGGCTGGGCAACGCCGGCATCTCGACGGTGCTGTGCGGTCCCGGAGCGCCCGAGCAGGCGCACACCACCGGCGAGCACGTCGACGTCGCGCAGATCCGCGACGCGATCGCCATCTACGCCCACCTCATCCTCGCCACCGTCAAGGTGACCGAGTCCGGCGCTACCCAGGAGGGGACCAGCCGATGAGCCATGACGACGCGGCCGCCACCGGCCGATATCGCACATCGGGTTTGGCCGCGTGTCGATATCTCATTTGGCTGGGAGTTGGTCGCCGGCGCGTCCTCTCGGGCGCCGGGCAAGCGCCCGTCCGTCGCGCCGTCACCTAAGCTCATGGGTATGAATGCGCCAAGCCCAGGCGAGCTGGTGAAAGTGGTGGACGGCAGCACTGAGCTCGACGGCCTCGTGTTTGATCGCCCGAGCAGCTCCAAGGTCATCGTCGCCGTTGTTGACCCGACGCGCGGGCCGCATTTTCGAACGGTCAATCCGAACGCCTTGACCGAGCGTGAGCAGGAGGGTCCACACGACCGGGCGCTGCGCCTGCTGGTTCGCCGGACGCCGCCACCGCCGAACGCCGTAGCCCGCGGCGCAACGAGCGGCGGACAACGACGCTCGGGTCACACGCGCGGCGCGGCACACCGCCCAACCGGCAGGTAACGGCGCCGGTCCCTCATGCGCGGACCAGCGCGAGACGCCTCAGGCGCCCGACGCCGGCGCGCTGCGCGTCGAGGTCCTCTCCGGCGGGCGTCTTGAGCGTTCCAGTTCGTCAGGGAGCGAAGGTGTGCGCCGGGTGGGGCTGTTGGTGCGCGCCGGGAGCTGCGGGCTCCTTGGTGGGGTCATCGCCGGGCCCGGGAGTTCGGAGGCCGGGGTCCACCTGAGTGGCGAGCTCACGGTACAGGCGCGGCGCGATGGCCAGGAATAGGTCGGTCAGTCGCGGGTCGAAGTGGGAGCCGGATCCACGCTCGATTTCGGCAACGGCCGCTTCGAGCGTCCAGCCCGGCTTGTACCGGCGGCCGCTGATGAGAGCGTCGAAGACGTCACAGATCGCGCAGATCCGACCTTCCAGGGGGATGTCCTCGCCCGCAAGGCCAGCGGGGTAGCCGGTTCCATCCCAGCGTTCGTGGTGGGTGAGCGCCAGGATCTCGGCCATCTGGATCAGGCTTGTCGAGGACCCGGCCAGCATCTGGGCACCGAGGGTCGCGTGGGTGGTCATGAGCGCGCGCTCGTGCGGCTCGAATATTCCGGTATGGAGGAGAATCGCGTCGGGGATCGCGATCTTGCCCACATCGTGCAGCGCACTCGCCCGGCGAAGCAGCCGCGCTTGGCGCCGCCCGAGCCCGGCGGCCTTGGCAAGTTGTTCGCATAGCAGTGTCATCCGCTCGAGATGGTGCCCGGTGGCGCCGTCGCGTGCCTCAGCTGCTCGGCCCAGACGCTGCACAATCTCGAACTGCGTCGCGTGCAACTCACAGGTAACGAGCAAATGACTGGCCACGAGCGTCGCCGCGGCTGACAGCGCCAGCGCGACCAGCGGTCCCACCACAGGCACGACAACCCCCGTGTTGAACGCGAGCTGAGCACCCGCCAGGTACATCGCAGCCGCCAGTGGCGTGGCGACTGCGACGGCTGACGCCGAACGCCGAAAGCGGACAAGCGGCGCCATCAGCGACGCAAGGATCACCAGCATGATCGTCACGAAGTCAGGTGGCGAGCGCAGCGGCATTCCGTGCCTGACAGTCCAGATCGCGTTGGCCTGGATCTCTGCGCCGCTCATCAGCTCGTCGCTCGCCACGGGAGTGGCGTGTAGATCTTGCAGGGTCGGCGACGTGGCGCCGATGACGATGACCTTGCCCCTCACGGCTCCAGGAGCGAAGCGACCGCGCAGGATGTTGGCAAACGAGAGCGTGGGAAATGTCCCCGGAGGTCCCTGGTAGTCGATGTAGGCTCCGCCACCGCCGAAGAGCGAGGGGGGCGGGCTGTGGCCCTGCAGGCGCTTTGCCACGACGATCGCTGCGGTGGGCAGTCTGTCAAGCTCATAGGGGAGGCGATCGATCACTCCGCCTTGTTCGACTGGGAAGGCGCTGGCCGCCGCCTGCGAGTGAACGAGAGCAAGGTTGGCGTCGCCACCGAGCACGTTGCTGTGGCCGTGCCCATCAGTCTCAGTCGTCGCCAGTGTCGCGCCACCCGACCGCCCCAGGGCATCGAAGAGCGCACCATCTTCTGCTCGTGTCGTCGGTTCAGTGAACTGCACGTCAAAGAAGACGGCACGCGCCCCCGCGTGATGGAGCTGCTCGAGCACCCGGCCGTCCCACGACCGTGGAAATGGCCAAGGGTGCCGTAGCGCGGAGAATGAACGGTCGTCGATCGCGACGACCGCCACACCGGCAGGAGGGGCGTCGGCCCGCAACGCAAATCGAGCCGAGAGGGTGCTCTGCTCAAGTCCTGCCAGCAGCGGAGCGCGCACGACAATGATCCCGATCGCAGCGCCGAGCAGCGTCGCCGCGAGTGCGCCCAGCGCGGCCGCCCGGGGCGCAAAGCGACGCGGTCGCAAAGCTCGGCTAGCGGCGCGCATGAGCGAAGTACGATTGACCCGGGCCGATCAGCAGATCGTGCCGGCGCGACGCAGCGTGCACGAGAACCCGACCGCGGAATACGCGGATCAGTGTCCCGTCGCAGCGATCCTGCGTCAGCCAGATCGTGCCCCGCACGGCCGCCGACGCGCTGCGGCCGATGGTCACGAACTTCCCGTTGCTGTCCTGGCCCCACAGCTGTCGGATCACTTTATGGCTCTTCGGCCGGACCTTCGCGCTCCTGGCCACGATCGGGACCGTCGCGATCCTGGCCGCGATCAGCGCGTGGGCCAGCGCGCCAGTACGCGAGCACGCGGCGAACGACCCGCCGACGAGGCGCAGCTTGGTCAACGGCCGCGCGACCTTGGCCTGGCTCACGACGAAGCGACCGCGGGTGAACAAGCCGGCTTTGGTCCCGCCTGCTCGATTCACCGCACTGGTGAGCAGAACCTTGCCGTGGGTGGCATCGATCACCGTGCCTACAGGGACAGTGGATGCCGTCTGAAGCGCTACGAACCGGTGGGCGCCTGGAAGCTCGACCTGCACCTCCCCGGAAGCGGGGCGCACCGTTACCGACACGCCTACCACGGGCGCGGCGGGCGCGCCCGCTGCCGTCGAGGAGCCCAACCAGGCGCCGCCCGTGCCCAACGAGGCGCCGCCCGTGCCCAACGAGGCGCCCGGCGAGGACCCGGTGCCCGGCGGTGACGGGGTAGCGGTGGTACCGCACACCGGGGCGTCGAGCTTGTTGTTGTCCAGGGTGAC